>DATLTG010000321.1:0-2565 GCA_035533735.1 Bacteroidia bacterium | reverse complement strand
GAACAAATCCAAAACTGCTGTATTGCAATGCTGATAATAGTTTGATAGTTTCTAATTTTAATCCGAACGAAATAAAAAACTTTTTTATTTACAATTCCGTTGGAGAAAAAATGCCAGTTTCTTATCGTGTAAATAGAAATAAAATTTTCTTGAACGATAAACTTCCTGCCGGTTTATATTTTGCAAATCTTATTGAAAACAACAAACAACTCAATTGTAAAATGTTGGTGTTTCCTGAGCGATAATTTGATAAAAAAGACAATCTTTTCGAAATTTTTTAATTATCCAAAAGGACTTTTGTATAAAAATGCAGCGGGATTACCTTCTTCGCGTTTAAATTTTTGTGAAATTTTTTCACTTAATAAAATATAATCATCCAGTTTAAATTTACTCAGCCATTGCATTGCCGCTTTATCTTTATTGATAGCATTAGCGGTGGCAGCTAAAATAAATTCTTTTTGTTTCATTAAAAAAGTAATAGCATTTGCATCACCCCAAACGCCACTTACAAATGCGGCAAGTGTTAATTCTTTATTTTGCATCAACCATTTGTAAGCGCTATCGTTATTATCTAACGCATTGCCAACCATTGCTAATGCTTTAAAATTATTTTCCATTAGCCAATTAAAAGCAGCTGAATTTCCATCAATCATTTCACCTAATTTTTGTATTGCTTCTTTTGAATATTTCATCGTAGAAATTGTAAACGATTAAAATTAAAACCCAATTACTAATCTCAAATTTACTTCACGTGAAGTGAGGTAATTTGGTACTGCATATTCTCTGCCGGTTACATCTGTAATCCACGTATAAGAAATGGTATTATTAATATCTAAAATATTAAAAACTTCCAATCCAATCCAAGCAGATTTTATGTAATTAAAAGCATTGTGCGGAGAAAGTTTTCGTCCGGCTTTTAAAATTTGGTACGAAAAACCGAGATCAACTCTGCGATAAGGAGGCATTCGCAAAGTATCTTTGTAGCGCAAATTATCCGGTGGACCAAATGGTAATGAACTTCCAAAAATCAAACTCAAGTGCATTTTAAAATCCGGAAGTGTAGGTAAATAATCCTGAAAAAACAGTCCAAAAGTTACCAACTGATCGGTTGGTCGAGGAATATATCCCGGATTATGTTTCACACTATCAGTTGGAATATTATTGTATGTATAACCAGGAATTATTTCTTGTCCGTTACTATTATAATAAGTGAAATAACTGTAAGTAGCACTTTCTTCGCGTGTTTGCATAATGGATAAACTTGCCCACGATTGCAAAGTTCTTACAAATTCGCCACTAACTTTCATATCTATTCCTGCAGAATATCCTTTTGCAGCATTGTTGCCAAAATATTGAATGTTTACATCATTAATTTCATAAGGATCGAGGTAGTTTAATGCTTTGTAAAATGCTTCCGCAGAAAATTTAAATGGTCGTTGCCAAGCTTTAAAATTCAAATCACTCCCCAATACAAAATGTATAGATTGTTGTGCTTTCAAATCGGTATTAAGTACTCCGTTAAAATTCAACATCTCTTGAAAAGATGGTGGTTGATAGTAAAAACCTGATGAAGCGCGAAATAAAATATCTTTTTTCCATTTTGGTTTGTAAGAAAATGTTACACGTGGACTAATTACATTTTGATTATTTGAACTTAAATAATTACTTCTTATTCCGGCAGTTAGTGTTATGTGCGATGTATCATTTAATTGTTTTGTCCACACATTTTCAACATATCCTTCAATATCGTTATTGAGTAATGAATTACTTGCGTTTACTACATTTTGTAAATTAATTTCGTTGGAAGGATTTTGCGGCAAGGAAAAACCGGCAGAGTCAATAAAATTCCATTGTTTCATTTGATCTGTTACATATTCAATTTTATCAGTTATGCCCCATAAAAATTGATTTTTTCCATAATTGATAGTTCCTTTATTCGCAAAACTATAAATGGTTGCGTTCAAAAAATCACGCGCATGATTTAAAAATGAACCTGTTCCGATATTGTACGCCACTTGACCAAAATTTGGATTGCTTAAATCGGTTTCTAATTGATTGATATAATATTGTCCAAGAATATCGTAGGTAACATCTTCAATATCCTTGTATCCCGAAACGATAAACTTCACGTTTGTTTGTTCGTTAGGATGATAAATTAGTGATAGAGCACCAGTTCCGGCTTCAAATTGATCTACTTCTTGTCCACCAAAATATACTTGTAAATCCAATGCTTCATTTATAGTTCCGAAAGAAGTAGAACGCGATTGAGGAATGGTTAAATATTTATTTCTTGAAAAATTTCCTAAAAAATCCAGTTCCCATTTATCAGATAAATCATAAGTAAGATAAGTTTGAACATCTGTAAAAGAAGGCAGATAACTCCCTTTTGTATCTAAACTATTAAGCAAATATTGTGTGTTTTTTTGACGAACACCTAAAATCCAAGTAAAGCGATAATTGTCGGAAGCACCCTCTAAATGTAGCGATCCTCCTAATAAACTTCCGGAAGCTGTTCCTGCAAATTTTCTAGGTCTGCGATATTTTACGTCCAAAACAGAAGACATT
>DATLTG010000320.1:0-2003 GCA_035533735.1 Bacteroidia bacterium | reverse complement strand
TTCAAAGGCAGGTTGCAAACCAACTTTAACAAAACTTAATTCGAGTGGATTAAAAGTATGTGTTTTCCGAATGGACTCTTTCCAAGTGTATCCAAATGTTAGATTCTCAATATAACGCGTATAATCCGGTCTGCGTTGATAGTTTAAAATACTAGAAAAAACAGTTTGCGGATCAGCATATTTGGAGGTTTTTAAATTTATAGGAGTTAAAAATCTTGGAATTGTTAAACTGGCTTGTGGTCCAAAATCAAGAGTATTGAACGGAAGAAAATTTTGAGCAGTAGATTGTTGATTGCTTGATGTTACTAATTTTTGTGCTTCAATTCCTCCTTTAAATGAAATTTGCAATACTTCTGCACCTTTGAAAAGATTTTTATTTTGATAGATTAAACTTCCTGAAACACCTAAATCACCTGAAGTATTTGTTCCTTCTGTTTCAACAGTAAACGCTTGTTTCACAACAGGGCTTAATTCGACATAACAATCTAATAAGTTTCCAGGTTGTTTTACAAAACGAATATTAATGAACTTAAAAGCTCTTATTTCTGCCAACCTTCGGTACGTATCATTGGCATTTGATGCTTGATATAAATCGCCTTTTTTAAGAAAAATAGCATTTAAAAACAAATAAGGTCGGTAATCTAGTTTTCCGGAATAAATAATAGAATAGCCATTTACAGTTAGTGTGTCTTCGTTTGTTCTATCTGTACTTCTCGGATTATAGTCTGTTTTAATGTAAACATTATTAATGTGGTATCTTGGATGTGCTGTTTCAATAGTTGTATCCGAACTGCCATTAACAACATCTTCCTGATACTTCTCGAAACCAATGGTAACATTCATCATTCGTTTTCCGATAGTTGTATCTACAACATAATAAATATAATTTTTTGTAAAATCGAAATAGCCGTCATTATTCAACAACTCTGTTAGTCGATCTCTTTCTTTTTGCAAAATATCTAAATCGTAAATCGTACCTCTTTTTATCAAGCAATTGGAAGTATCCGCATAAATAATGGGTTGTAATTGCGAATCTTTAAATTCATAACTTAAATGACGAATGTAATAAGGCTTTTTTGTTTTCAAGATATAAAATACATTCACCTGTTTGCCTTTTACAGCCACTGAATCATTTACAGTGCTGTTAAAATAACCTTTGTTGTTCAAAAAAAAGTGAATTTGTTGTGCCGATTTTTCCATCAACGTAGAATCAAATATAACGGGAGCTTCCCCAATTTTTAGCAGCCATTCGGCAAACGTAAGGTGATTTTTACTTTTCGGTTTTTTACCTTCGGCAAGGCGTTTGATATTAATCGAATCTATTTTATTATCGCGTGCTATTCTTTTTTTATTGACTTTATCTTCGTTCACTAAATTGTGAATGCCTAAGTGAAAACGAACAATTCCTAAAATTTTCCGATTGGGTTTTTGTTTGATATAACTCTCAATTTGCGCTTTGTCAATTTTTGTATGATTATCAACAATACTATTTTTATTCAGTAAAAATTCGCCTTCTTGAAGCCTGCGCGTTGGATTACAGCCATATTCGGTAAAAAGCGTAATAAATAACAAGAATAAATATAGGGGATATTTTTTCAAAAAATATTGTTTGAAAATATGTAGCTTTGACATCCTTTGTGGCACCTTAATCGCGCAAAATTAATATAATTTATCAGTTCTTATAAGCAGCTAAAGTATCATTAAAATAAATGCTCTCAAAAAATAAAATTAAGCAGATTAACGGACTGCAAATAAAAAAAAACAGACAATCATCTCGTTTTTTTGTTGCGGAAGGAACTAAAATCGTGCCTGAATTAGTCCGCTCAAAAATTCAAGTGCTGGAATTGTTCGGAACGGATCGTTTTTTTGAAATGAGTTTTGGAAATGAAATTCCTGTTTCAATCGAAAAAAATAGTATTTCGGAAGCCGAATTGAAAAAAATTTCTTCACTTACAACTCCCAACGAAGTGCTTGCTATTTGTGCCATTCCTGAAAATAAATTG
>DATLTG010000319.1:0-11279 GCA_035533735.1 Bacteroidia bacterium | reverse complement strand
GTTACGGAGATTTGGATATTTATCGCGTAACGTTTAACAATGTTGAACCAAAATATTCGGTCATAAAAGGAGAAATTCTTAGTTCAGATACCACCAAAAAAGTTTCTTATCCGGATGTTTTTATAACCGTTACAGATACTAAAACACAAGAGGTGTTCGGCAACTATGTTCCCAATTCAAATACTGGCAGGTACGTTATTATTGTTCCTCCTGGCAAATACCACATTGACTTACAATTGCCAGGTTTTAAAAATTATTCCGAAGATGTAAATGTGTTGGATAAAGATGATTTTAAAACTGAAATTAATAAAAACATTGCACTTACGCCTGAAAAATAAATGAATTCGGATATTGCTATTTTAACTTTTGCCATTATTGCCGTAACAAGTATTTTTTCAATAATTGCTTTCAGCAATCCTTCCATTTTTCATAATTATTTATTTAATGCCTATGCTTTAAATCATGATAAAAAGCAGTGGTATCGTTTTTTTACGCATGCCTTTTTACATGCGGATTATATGCACTTATTTTTTAATATGTTCGTGTTATATTCCTTCGGAAGTATTCTGGAAAATTATTTTTTCAGACAATTATTTGCCAATAAAAGCGAATTTTATTTTTTGCTTTTATACATTGGAGGCATTATGGCTTCCAGTTTTCCATCGTTTGAAAAACACAAAAATAATCCGAATTATAATTCCGTTGGTGCATCAGGAGCTGTTTCCGCAGTAGTATTTTCCTGCATTTTAATTGGACCGAAAATGCCACTCAATATTCTTTTTATTCCTTTTGATATTCCGGCATATATTTTTGGAGCCTTGTATTTGGCGTACGAGTGGTATATGGGGAAACGGCAAAGTGATAATATCGGACACGATGCTCATTTTTGGGGCGCTGTGTTTGGTTTCGGATTTACGGTAATTTTAAAACCGGCATTGTTTTTATTATTCTTTCAACAAATTTTCAATTGAAAAATAAAGCTGTTTTTTTAGATCGAGATGGCGTTTTAAATCGCGAAAAAGGAGATTACATTTATACTCCTGAAGCATTTGAAATATTACCGGAAGTGTCGGAAACCTTGCAATTTTGGCAAGAAAAAAAATATATTTTTATTGTCATCACCAATCAAGGCGGCATTAGTAAAGGCATTTACGGACACCGTGAAGTAAATAAATTGCACGAAATTTTAATAAACAAATTGTCCGAAAAAAATATTTTCATTCACGAAATATATTATTGTCCGCATCATCCCGACCAAACCAAGTGCATTTGCCGCAAACCAGATTCATTGTTGATTGAAAAAGCAATCGCTCGATTTGATATTGACACTTCGCAATCTTATTTTATTGGGGATAAATTGCGTGATATTGAAGCGGCTGAAAAAGCCGGTGTAAAAGGAATTTTAATTGAAGCCAATAGTCCTTTATCCGAAATCAAAAAAATAATTTTTTGAAACGCCAAATGACTTTCATTAATTACAACGAAAAAATAATTTCTGAAAATAAATTACAATTAAGTATCGAAAACAGAGCCTTTCGTTACGGAGACGGCTTTTTTGAAAGTATCCGCATGTTCGATAACAAAATTCCATTTATACAATCGCATATAAAACGCATTAAAAATTCGATGCAAATCTTACAAATGGATTCGAAAAAAAAGTTTTCGATTGCGTATTTCGAAAAGCAATTAAAAATTACTGCTCAAAAAAATAAGCTTTCAAACGCACGTTTCCGACTTAGTTTTTTCAGAAATGACGGAGGTTTTTATACACCCAAAACCAATGAAGTCTCCTTTTTAATTGAGGCATTTCCACTTACCGAAAATAAATTTACGCTCAATAAAAAAGGTTATCAGCTTGGATTGTTTGATGAAATTAAAAAAACAAGTTCTCCCCTATCTTCTGTAAAATCAGCTAATGCATTGCTATTTGTAATGGCTTCCATTTATAAGAAAAAAAATAATCTGGATGAATGTCTGATTTTAAATGAAAAAAATAATATTTCGGAAAGTATTTCTTCCAATGTTTTTATCGTGAAAAACAAAAAAATATTTACGCCTCCATTAACCGAAGCGTGTGTAGCAGGAATTATGCGCAATGAAATAATTCGCTTAGCGCGAAAAAATAAATTTCAATTTCTCGAAAAAAAAATTTCGGAACAAGCTATTTTAACAGCTGACGAAGTTTTTTTAAGTAATTCCATCAATGGTATTCGTTGGGTTTCTGAATACAAAAACAAACGCTTTACAAACAAAACAGCTTTGCTTTTATGTGATTTATTGAATGAAAATTTAAGTGATTAGGTAATTTAAGTGATGAGGTGATTAAGTTTTAATAAATTGAAAATGGATTATTATAAAATCCTTCTTCCTAAATCATTAAATCCTAATTTTCTTTTTAAACATTGTAATATTTTAATTCCAATTGTTGTCCGTCAAAAACGGCATAGGAATTATAATTTACCCATTCGCCTAAATTTATATAACGACTTTTTTCTCCCACTAAAATATCCATTGGTAAGTGGCGATGTCCAAAAATAAAATAATCGTAAAAATTATTTTTAAGTAAATCTTTGCAGTGAATAATAAGCCATTCGTTTTTTTCTCCGTGAAATTTTTCATCTTTTTCGCCATTGGCAATACGGCTTTTTTTAGACCAATACTTCGCAATAGCGATTCCTAAATTGGGATGCAAACGCGCAAATAACCATTGAGAAACAGGACTTGAAAAAACTTTTTTTATAAATTTATAACCATGATCACCGGGACCTAATCCATCTCCGTGTCCTAAATAAAATAGCTTTTCGTTAAAATTTTTCGTGATTGGTTTTCGGTGCAATTGAATGTTTAATTCTTTCGGAAAATAATCGAACATCCACATATCGTGATTTCCGATAAAAAAATGAACGATAATTCCTGCATCTGTCAGTTCTGCTATTTTTCCGAGTAAACGCACAAAACCTTTCGGAACAGCGTGTTTGTATTCAAACCAAAAATCAAAAATATCTCCCATTAAAAATATTTCTTCAGCATCGTGTTTAATTTCATCGAGCCAGCGAACAATTAGTTTTTCGCGTTTCAAGCTGCTTTCATAATCAGGAACGCCTAAATGAAAATCGGATGCGAAATATATTTTTTTGTTTTCTTTCAATTTAAAAAGATAAATTTCTAATCATTTCTAATGGATTCAACAAATTCAAATTCAATGTAAAACGTACTGTTTGCAAGTATTTCCAATTATTCGCTTGCACTTCATTTTTAATATCTTGCGAATAAAATAAAGGGAAATAAATTTCAAAAATATTTTTCGCAATCGGTAAATCAATACCGGCATCGTACAATACTTTTTCATTGTAATAATTACTTCCTGCCGTTCCAATATCTGCATAAATACGCAAAGGTAAAATAGGCAAAGAAGCTTTGGCATTTACACTAGCCAACCAATTGGTACTTTGTTCTAATGCTGTATACATTTTAAACGCACCATTTGTTTCGGTAAATTGTTGTGATAAAATGCCTGTGTATTCGCTACGACCAAGAAAAATATTATCGTAAAAATAATCTTGATAACCTGTTTCTCCCGACAATCGAAATGCGTAAGGTGCTGCATTTTCAACAGTAGTTCCTAAAAAAGTTCCTGCAAAAGCTCTAAAATCAATACTTTTTGTTTTAGAAAGGGTAAGTGTATATTTCGCGGTAAGCGCCAATTTCATCATTTTATCGCCTTGCTGAAAATTTAATTCGGCACTAAACGGATTGATAACTCGTGAATTTGTAATAGAATACGTTACATCGTTAAACATTTTATGTGTGGTATCTTTTACTGCAAAATAAGTAGAATTATTTTCTTCGTAATGAGCAGCTTCTTGAATGATATTGATGTTGCGATAACGCAGCGTTTGTTGTAAATTACTGCGAGCACGTTTTTTCTTGAATTTAAAAAGAATTTCTGGTGCAATTTTATTGAAATTAGTTGTAAACGGATTGGATGCGTATGCAAAACGAGCGCCATTCACGCCAAGCGTAATCTGCTGAAAAAATGTATTATCAGGTGTAATATTGTAATGAATTTGTCCGTAACCGGTTAAATCGCTATTCCCAAAAGCATACATCGGAACAAAAACATATTCTAATTTTTTTTGTGGAATAATGGCATTGTAAAAGGCAGCGCCTAACATTGTTTTGTTGTAATTATTCCAACCGATTACAGGCGTAAAAAAAAGTTGTGTTTTATCCGGATCGTCCAAACTCCCAAATATTTGTAAGCGGAGCGGTTCCATTTTTTTCAACAAACCTTTTGTTTTAATGGTATTGTTATTCCGATTAATTTCGGGAATATCATCAAAGTAATCTATTTTAAAATGATCGTAATTTCCGGGAGGAAAACCAAGTTTTTTCTTTCCTGAAAATCCATCGTACCAAACCAATCCGCGAATTTTACCATTTATAATTCCGGCTACAGAAAAAGGTCCGTTTATTTGTCCCGTATTTTTTACGGTAATATTATATCCTTCATTCGAATCTAATTTTTGTTCCGCCACAATTTTGTAATCTATTTTTTCGGTGGAGTTTAGTAAATCATCAAAAAACCAACTTAAATCTTTATTGGTAACATCATCAAAAACTTTTTGCAAATCGTAAGGTTGTGGATGTTTGAATTTCCAAGTATCAAAATAAGTTTGCATCGCTTTATCCATCATCGGTTTACCGAGGTAAGACATCAAATAAGTAAACGCCAAAGCAGTTTTACAATACACATCGCCATCGTAATTGAGGCTGGTATATTCGGCAGAAGGCAAGTCTAACGCTTGATCTTCATTTTTTGCTGCATTAATCAAATAGGTCAAATAATATTCCTCGCGATGCTTGTATTTAGACAAATCTAATATTTTTGCTGCTTCAGAATAAGCGAAATTACCGAGCAGTTTCGCATCCGGATGAACCTGTTCTAAATACCTATTTTCATAATATGAATTGATACCTTCGTCCATCCAAGGATATTCTCGTTCGTTAGAACCCAACATCCCGTAAAACCAATTGTGTCCGAGTTCGTGGGCAATCACCGTTTCCAAATCAAAATCATTGGAAGCAGTACCAATAACGGTTATAGTCGGATATTCCATTCCGCCACCTGCGCTAATAGTTCCATCCACAGCAGTTACTACATCGTAAGCATAATCGCCATTCCAAAGAGAATAATAATAAATAGCATCGTGCATGTATTGCAAACTTTTTTTCCATAAATCTGCATTAGCATTGGTAAACATAACATACGTAGTTACTTTTCTTTTTGAATTTGGAAGTGTTACTTCGCCTTTTAAAACGTGATAACGCTTATCAGCAAACCAAGCAAAATCATGAATTAAACCAAGATGATAATGCAATATTTTTGTGGCAGTATCTGATTTAGGAAACGACATATCGGTTGGAAAACTTGTCATAGCTGCCGTTTTTTTCGCATTTTCATCGAGCCATTGTTTTTCTTTTTCACCATTCACTAAATCGCCTGTTGCGCCAACTACATAATTTTTTGGAACAGTAATATACACATCAAAAGTTCCGAATTCCGAATAATATTCGCCTTGATTCAAATACGGAAATTGGTGCCAACCGCTTCTGTCAAAAACTGCCGGTTTCGGATACCATTGTGAAATTTGATAAGACTGTCCGATATGTCCCATTCTCGAAATTTTTCCACTCGGAATTTTTACATGAAAAGGTGTGGTGATAATTATTTTTTCGCCACTTTTCAAAGGCTCGTTTAAAAATAGTTTTGCAATACTTGGATCGCCTGCATACGTCCATTTTACAGGTTGTCCATCTACTTTAAAATCCAAACTATCAATATAACCTCTTTGTTCGGCATCAGCATAATAAAAAGTAGTATTGCCACTTTCCAACATTTGCTTTGCCATTGCAGTAGAATCATTTTTATAGCCATTGGGCCATATATGCATGTAAATAAAATTGAGCGTTTGGGACGAATTATTCAAATAGCCGATTGTTTCATCAGCTGAAAGTTCGTTCTTCACATCATTCAATTTTACATGAATGGTGTAATCTACTTTTTGTTGAAAATATTCCTGTGCGTTTAAATCAGCACAAAAAAATAAACCGATTAAAAGAAAAAAATAATTTTTCTGAAGCATTTAAAAATTTGCTTGTGCTGAAAATTTTATTTTAAAATTTCCGCTAATTTTTTTTGCAAATCATCACCACGTAAACCTTTGGCAATAATTTTTCCGTCTTTATCAATTAAATAAGTTTGCGGAATGCTAGTTAGATGATACAATTTCACCACCGATGAATTCCAATAACCTAAATCACTTACTTGTGTCCATGTTAAATTAAATTTCTGAATGGCATCTGTCCAATCTTTTTTATCTTTATCTAACGAAACACTGAAAACAGTAAAACCTTTGTCTTTATACTTTTTGTAAGCAGCTACCACATTCGGAAGTTCTTCTTTACAAGGTCCGCACCAAGAAGCCCAAAAATCAATCAAGACTACTTTGCCTCTGAACGAAGAAAGTGAAACAGGATCGCCTAATGGATCATTTAATTTAATATCAGGTGCTTCTGAACCAATTGAAAGACGCATCATATCGTCAATTTGGCTGTGAAAATATTTGATGTAAGGCGAATCCGGATATTTTGTTGTAAGGGCTTTGTCTAATTTTTGATAATAGGGGAAAAATTCATCGGAATTTAATTGTTGAATGGCTGCCAATGAAGCAAGCGAAGTTGAATGCGCATCAATAAAATTGGTTAAATATTTATTTTGCTGACCGAGAATGGAATCAAATGGTTTTTCCAAACCATTGCTCAAAGAATCCAATGATTTTTTGTCTTTATGCAGATTCGCAAACACTTGATAAAGCTTCGTCAGCGAATCGCGTTTCGCATAATTAGTTTTAAGAAACTGATTCATATCCATAAATATTTTTGTGTCAGGAGAACCTTCTATGGAAACTGTATTTCCTAAATCCTGTGCATTACCAGTAACAGTAACTTTTTCAGAAGAATCTAAAATCATAGTCGCGAAATTACGATCATCAATTTTCACATTGTAAAAACCAATTTCAATACCATTGGTATAAAAATGAAATTCGCCACTTTTATCAACCACAGTTGTATCAAGTGTTTTAGCACCTGTTGGCGTAAGTTGTTCTAAATAAATTTTTTGACCTTGCGAGTTGGTTAATTTTCCATCCAGCTCAAAAGTGCCATGATTTGTGGTTGCTGTTTTGTTTTTACAGCCTGCAATGGCAAGTGCTGCTAAAATAATTACGAATCCTTTTTTCATTTTTTTTAAGATTTTATATTTATTCAAATTTAATTTTCAGAGAGCATTTTTTTTACCAATTCGTTGGCTACTTTCGGATCAGCTTTTCCTTTCGACAGTTTCATAACTTCGCCCATAAACAATCCAACTAAACTTTCTTTTCCATTTTTATATTCCAAAACTTTTTCAGGATATTTAGCAATGGCTTGTTTTACAAATTCATTTAAAGCTCCTGTGTCGCTTTGCTGAATCACATTTTTTTCTTGCGCAATTTGCAAAGGCGTTTTATCACTTGCCAAAATCATTTCTGGAAAAATATGTTGAGAAGCAACTGTATTACTTACTTTTCCATCGTCAATAAGTTGAATCAAGTCTGCAATTTTTTTAGCAGAAATACTAAATTTTTCTATTCCGATAGCATTCTCGTTCAAGTACGATTTTATTGCACCCATCAACCAATTGGTGGCAGCTTTGTAATTTTTGGTGTGCGAAATTATTTTTTCAAAATAAAGTGCTAAGGATTTGCTTTCTGTTAAAACACCTGCATCGTAAGCCGACAAACCATAATCCGAAATATATTTTTTATACAATTCATCCGGCAAAGGCGGCAAATTTTCTTTTACTTGATTAATATATTCCTCAGTGATAAGTACAGGTTGTAAATCCGGCTCCGGAAAATAGCGATAATCATTGGAAGTTTCTTTGCTACGCATTACAAAAGTAGAACCGGTGTTGGCATCAAAACTGCGAGTGTCTTGTGCGATTTCTTCTCCGTTTTCAACAGCTTTTATTTGTCGTTTTACTTCAAACTCAATAGCACGATGCACATTCCGAATCGAGTTCATATTTTTTACTTCGGTGCGTTTTCCGAAAGTTGTACTTCCTTTTAAACGTACAGAAATATTGGCATCGCAACGCATACTTCCTTCTTCCATATTTCCATCGCAAATATCTAAGTAGCGAACTAATTTTCGAATTTCAGTGAGGTATTTATAGGCTTCATCGGCACTTCTAATTTCGGGTTCGCTTACCATTTCTAAAAGCGGAACACCTGCACGGTTGTAATCAACCAAAGTATCATAAGGATCTAAATCATGAATACTTTTTCCAGCATCCTCTTCCATGTGAATGCGCGTCAAATTTATTTTTTTCTCAGTGCCATTTTCTTGTTTAATCATAACATAACCTCCTGTACATATTGGCGTTTTGTCTTGTGTAATTTGATACCCTTTCGGTAAATCGGCATAAAAATAATTTTTTCTGGCGTATTGATTTTCAGCTCTAATGTCGCAATGACAAGCCAAACCAAGTCGAACAGCAAATTCTATTACTTTTTTATTTGATTTAGGTAAAGTTCCAGGATGACCTAAAGAAATAGGACTTACTAATGTATTTGGCATAGCACCAAATTCAGTTGAATCGGCACAATAGGCTTTGCTTTTAGTTAAAAGTTGTATGTGAACCTCCAAGCCAATTACGGCTTCATACTTATCCGTCATCCTTTTTAGCGAAAAAATTAAAGTCCGAAAGATACACAATTTTCAGCTTTAGGAAGATAAGTTTTTTTGCTTTAGTTGTAAAAATGGATTCAACTTTCTGCCTTAATTTTTAATCTATTACAGAGAAATCGAATCATATCTAATTCAATTTTCTTGTTTTGATTTATGGAAATAAAAATCTAAACTTGTAGATGTATTAAAAAATATACCCTTACTAATAATTTTGACTGCCTTTTGCTTCATGAAACAAAAAGCAAACGCACAAAACCAACAAGCAATTTCGGGAAATTTTTATTTATTTACTGAAGCGAGAAATTCCGAATTTTACAACAAATGTTCGAAATAAAAAAAGGAAATTCTACAATACAACTAATCGTAGCGAATAATTTTATACGTTATACATCCAATCATTTCGTGTAAAAAAACGTTCCAATTGTTTAAAGCAGTAGCATCGGGAACAAACAAATAATCAAATTCCCATTTCATTGGTCCGCTGTAAAGGTCGGTGCTGTATGGACTAACAGGAATTCCTTGTTTTTTAAAACAAGCTAACGCTCTGCGCATGTGAAAACCGGAAGTGATAAGCAAATAGTTTCCATTGGGCGCACTTTTTTGTAAAATAGGTTTTGAAAAAACGGCATTTTGATATGTATTTTTCGATTTATCTTCCATCAAAATAACTGAATCGGGAAGTCCGATATTGATTAAATATTTTTTAAGCAAAGCAGCTTCCAAAATATCAGGATGCAAAATACTTCCAGAGCCACCAGAAATCAAGATTTTTTTAATGATACCTTTTTTATAAAGTGCTATCGCTTGAAAAAGCCGGTCGCTGCTTCTTAAAAACTGCACTCGTTTTAACTGTTCGTTATAATCAGTCATTCCGCCTAAAACAATTCCTACATCGTATTTTCCTAATTTTTCGGTTGGAGTTGCAGGAATTTCCCATACGTACATGGCTCTATCCAAAATAAAGGAGTTTGAAAATAGCAGCAATGTGGCAAATGAAGCAATTAAAAATATTTTTTTACGAGATTTATTTTTAGAAAATAACGCAAGAAACAACAAAACAATAACCCAAATAATGGGCGTAATGCAAAAGGAAAGCAATTTTGAAATGATGAAAAACATAAAAGTAAAATTGAGTTCAAATGTAATTCAAAAATCTTTCTCAATTTTGTTCTTTTAAAAAGAGGTATGAAAAAAATATATTTTTTGATTCTGGAGATGTTGTTTTTTGCACTTCTTGTATTTTCGCTCGCATATCGCGATTTAATGGAATATGGATGGATGCAAGGAAAAGGACAGTTGGAAATTTATTTTGAAGCGAAGCCGATTTCAGCCGTTTTACAAAATAAAAACGTTCCTGATTCTCTTAAAAAGAAATTAATTTTAGTGCAAGAAATCCGTCAATATGCGATTGACAGTTTGGGAATAAATAATTCAAAAAACTTTACATCTTTATATAATCAACACGGAAAACCTTCGCTTTGGGTGCTTACCGCTTCTGAAAAATTTTCTTTAAAAACTAAAGTATGGTCGTTTCCATTTCTTGGAAGCGTTTCGTACAAAGGTTTTTTTGATGAAGAAAAAGGAAAGTTTGCCAAAAATAAATTACAAAATGAAGGTTATGATACTGATTTAGGAACCGTTGCAGACTGGTCAACCTTAGGTTGGCTGAGCGATCCGATTTTATCGAATACACTTTCGTTTCCTATCGGAGACCTTTCTAATATTATTATTCATGAACTTACTCACGGAACTTTGTACGTAAAAAACAATGTAGATTTTAATGAAAATTTAGCCAGTTTTATTGGTGATAAAGGCGCTGTAAAATTTTTGATTCATCAATATGGAATCGATTCTCCTGAATATTTACAATATGAACATCACAAAGCCGATCGTAAATTATATGCAGATTATATTTTAAAAAGTGCTGCTCGTTTGGATAGTCTTTATAAACAGTTTAAACCAAACGAAAGCGTTGCAGAAAAAGAAGCTGAAAAAATGAATTTGATTCAATCCATTGTGGCGAATGTTTCGGAATTAAATTTATATAACAAAGCCAAATATATCAAATATAGTCAGGATGCATTTAAGTCGAAAAACGCATTTTTTATCGCTTTTAAAATGTACGATTCGCAATACGATTATTTCGATAAAGAATTGCATCAAAAATTTGGAAATAACTTGCGGAATTATTTGGATTATCTGAAGAAAAAATATCCCAACATTTGATTTTTACAGATCAGCTTTATTTATTGTTGTAATCCACAAAATCTTTTAGTAATGCACAATCTGCCATTCTATCTTTAAAGTATTGCGTATTACTGAAATCTTTTTTCATTAATGCAAATTGCGTTGAATTTTGAACATTTGTTGAATCATAAATAGCTTTTTCTTTTTGCTCGCATTTAGCAGCCATAAAGCAACACTCGGCTTTAAACTCTTTTTCTTTAGCAGCATTCATGGCTTTTAAATAATATTCTTTTGCTTTT
>DATLTG010000318.1:0-4381 GCA_035533735.1 Bacteroidia bacterium | reverse complement strand
GTTGTGGAAAGAACAAATGCTTGGCTAGATGCATTCAAAGCTATTTTAGTACGTTTTGAAACAAATAAAATTCACTGGAAATCATTGAATATATTGGCTTTTACTGTCATTTTACTACGGCAACTTTAAACAACTTCATTAATTCCTCCGCTCAAAAAATATTTTTTTTGAGAACGATATTCTTTCAATTTATTCCAATCAAAAGCTTTTCCGCTGCCGCCATATTCTTTGCTACTCGAATCAAAAAGAAAATAATCGCAGGCATTTTCATAATCATTTAAGAAAGAAAAATCAAACTCTGCTCCTACTCCAACTGCTTTTATAACTGGAATTGTTTTTTGAATTTCAGCACAAAATTCCGGTGTTTCATTTCCATGCAATTGCACATAATCCAAACCAAATTCAGAAACACGTGATAAAATATTTTTTTCGGTTTCATTCACAAAAACGCCTACTTTTTTTGCAGAAAAAATATTTTTCACAAATTCTGCGGAAAGCGATTTATCAATGCAACGCGGAGATTTTTCATAAAAAATAAATCCAATAAAATCGGGATTACAAGTCAAGACTTGCAAAATATTTTTTTCATTTTTTAATCCGCAAACTTTTAATTTCATACGGCAACAATTTTATTTTGAAATACTTTTATTTCCTTAATAAATTTCATGCACATTTCTTCTGGGCGACTATTTTTCATAAAAAACTCACCCATTAAAAAACCTCTAAAACCGGCTTCTTTCAGTTGAATAATTTGTTGCACATTGCTAATTCCACTTTCCGAAATCTTCACTGTTTCGACAGGCAATTTGTTTATTAAATCGAATGAATTTTGCAAAGAAATTTCCATCGTTTTTAAATTCCGATTATTAATTCCTATTATTTGTATTTCAGCATTTATTTTTTCAAGCTCCTTTTCATCATGAATTTCAAGTAAAACTTCCATCCCTAAATTAAAAGCTGTTTTGCAAAATTTATTTATTTGATCTTTCTCTAATACTGCAGCAATAAGCAATATCGCGTCAGCACCAATACTTTTCGCTTCGACAATTTGGTATTCATCAACAATAAAATCTTTGCGTAAAATCGGACAAAAATTAAATTTTCGAGCAGTTGTTAAATCCTCATTTTTACCTCCAAAAAAAGTAGCATCCGTTAAAACAGATAAAGCACTTGCACCCGCTTGCATATAGCCAATAGTTGTTTTTTCTACATCTACATATTTATTAATAAAGCCTTTAGAAGGCGATTTGCGCTTAAATTCTGCAATAATTCCTGCCAAATCATCACGTAATAAATATTTTTTTAGCGAAACACAAGGCGATTTAAAATAAATAGATTGTTCCAAAAGTTTTATTGGATAAAAACTTTTTTTCTCCTGCACTTCTTTTATTTTGTGCGCTGTAATTGTTTGTAGCGTTTCCATTTATTGATTATTTATAAGATTTGTAAAAAGAGTAAACGCTTTTTTTGATTCAATAATTTCTCGCGCTTCACGCAGACAATCTTCTACACTTTTGTTCGTAAAACAATTTATCGCGTAAGCAGAATTTATTGCGACAACTTCCGATTGCTCTTTCGTACCTTTGTTTTGAAGTACATTTGAAAATATTTCAGCCGCTTCTTTTACGGTATTTCCACCAAATAAACTTTCTTCCGTAATCATCGGTAAATTAAATTTATTTGGATTTATTAATTGCTCTCCTTTATCTGTGTAAACTTTAAAATCGCAGGTTCCTGAAATTTCATCATAACCATCCAACGAATGAACTATGCAATATTTTTGATTTTCTTGTTGCAATAAATAATGATATGTTCTTGCCAATTCGAGGTTGTAAACGCCAGCCATTTTATGTGATGTTTTAGCTGGATTTACTAATGGTCCCAACATATTAAAAAAAGTTTTTACGCCCATTTCTTTACGAATTGGCGCAACCGTTTTTAACGCAGGATGAAACAAAGGCGCGTGCATAAAGCAAATATTATGTGCATCTAATTGCTTTTTTAAAACATCTACATTATTGGTAAAAGTGTAACCAAAATGTTCCAATACATTGGAAGAACCACTCACAGATGAAACGCCATAATTTCCATGTTTTGCAACAGGAACACCACAAGCCGCAACCACAAAAGCAGAAAGTGTTGAAATATTAAAAGTATTTTTTGAATCACCACCCGTTCCACAAACATCAATACTTGGCGTATCAATATTTACAGGCAAACAGAGTTCCAACAAAACATCGCGATAACCACAAAGTTCATCTACTGAAATAGGACGCATTAAATAAACCGTCAGCAAAGACGCAATCTCAGAGGAATTTGCTTTTCCTTCAGAAATTAAAAGCAATATTTCACGCGCTTCTTGTTTGCTCAGCAATTGACTTTCATATAATTTTTTTAACTGCTTTTTCATCGACTATTTATTAAAAATCCAGTTGCGAATAATTTGTTCTCCATATTCTGATAAAATAGATTCCGGATGAAACTGCACACCTTTTACATTGTAAATTTTGTGTTTCATTGCCATGATATTTCCTTCGCTATCTATTGCTGTAACATCGAAACAATCCGGCAAATTTTTATTATCTACTACCCACGAATGATAACGACCGGCATTAAATTCTTTAGGACAATTTAAAAATAAATTATCGTTTTTTATTATTTTAATTGGCGTTGCAACACCATGAAAAACATTGTCTAAATTTTTCAACTTTGCGCCAAATGCTTCGCCAATAGCTTGTAAGCCGAGACAAATACCCAGAATATTTTTTGTGGGCGCGTATTTTTTAATCATCTCAATTAAAATTCCTGCTTCACTTGGCAAACCAGGTCCGGGCGATAATAAAATGTTATCATACGCCTCAATTTTTTTCAACTCAATTTTATCATTACGAAATACATCTATTTCGTAATCACACACGTTCTCCAATAAATGCACTAAATTGTAAGTGAAACTGTCGTAATTATCAAAAACTAAAATTTTCATATTGCTTGTTTTTCTATTATAAAATTATTTTTTTGTCCGAAGGACTCCCATGAAGAGAAGCCAATTCAATAGCTTTTTTTAATGCACCTATTTTATTATGAACTTCCTGCAATTCATTTTCAGCAATCGAAGAATCTACAACACCTGCGCCAGCTCGATAATACAATGTATTGTCTTTACTTAAAAACGAACGAATCATAATAGCGTGATTTAAAGAACCATCTAAACCAAGTAAACCAACCGCTCCTCCGTAAAAACTACGAGCCGATTTTTCGTACATATCAATAAGCTGCATCGCTTTGTGTTTCGGAGCTCCAGATAAAGTTCCGGCAGGAAAAGAATCACAAAAAACTTTGAAAGTCGAAGATTTTTCTTTTAAAATTCCAGTTACTTTTGAAACCAAATGAATAACGTGTGAAAATAGTTGCGCTTCTTTTAATGTTTCCACTTTTACATTTTCGCAATGGCGACTTAAATCATTTCGCGCTAAATCAACAAGCATCGTATGTTCCGCATTTTCTTTTTTATCCAACTTCAATTTTTCAACCGCTTTTAAATCTTCTGCATCATTTTCTGTCCGTTTGTAGGTACCAGCAATTGGATGAATTTCTGCTTTATTATTTTCAATAACCAATTGCGCTTCGGGGGAAGAACCAAAAAGTTTAAAATTGCCATAATCAAAATAAAATAAATATGGAGACGGATTTACATTGCGTAATTTTCGATATACATTAAACTCATCTCCTTTAAAAGCGCGGCTAAATCTGCGTGATAAAACCAATTGAAAAACATCGCCACGCTTGCAATGTAGTTTGGCTTGTTTTACCATTTCTAAATATTCCGCATCTGTATTATCCGTTTTTTCTCCGCTTTCTGCGATAAAAGAAAACTCCGCAATGGTTTTATTGGCAAGTAAATTTTCAATTTCAAACATTTGCTGATTTAATTCGATTTCGTTTTCGGCATTGCACGTAATTTCCACTTCATCATTATAATGATTTATCACAATGCTATTTTTGTAAAAAGAATAAATCGCCAAAGGAATTTCTGTTTCCAGAGATTTTTTTTTCAAATGAATATCTTCCATTAGCTGAACAGCTTCGTAAGAGGTATATCCAAAAACAGCTTGATTTTTATTTTCAGTTTCAATGCTTTTTAAAAACATCGCTATTTCAGTATTTAACGATTTTGTTGCAGCTCTTTTTTCAAGCTTATATTTCGTTTTAATGATTACTTCGTTGCGTTTAATCACGATACTTTTCATTGGTTCGAAACAAATAAATGATTTACTGTTTTTGCCCGAATGGTAATCCGAACTTTCCAATAACAACGGTTCGCGATATTTATCGCGTATTTTTAAATAAATACCGATGGGAGTTAGTAAATCTCCGCTTATTT
>DATLTG010000317.1:0-2167 GCA_035533735.1 Bacteroidia bacterium | reverse complement strand
TAGCGATTTCACACATTTTACTTCTTATGTTAGTTTGGTAAAAAACAAAGAATGTGCCTATAATTTCGGAATCAGAGATTCTATTTCTCAGCTTCATTATTTATGTATGAAATGCAAAGGCGATGGTACAATTAACATTTCCATTAAAAACGAAAATGGTAAAACAATGCTTCCAAAAACGAACTGTAAAACCACCAATTGGAAATGGATAAAAATTAGTATTCCCGAAAAAAATATTTCCTCTGGTAATAACACCATCACTTTTCAGGATGCTAAAGGCACTGTTGATATTGATAAATTTGTAATTACTACAAATGAAAAATTAAATCCTGATAAATAAGCTATAAATAAAAAACCTATGAAAAAAGATAAAATTATTTTTTGGACAGCCACCATTTTCATTTTTTTAATGGAAGGTGTAATGACAGCTCTTACGTCTCAAACGCAAATGGCAAAAGACGGAATCAAACATTTAGGTTATCCCGAATATTTTGCAATGCTGTTAATGATTTTTAAAATGCTGGGCGCACTCGCATTAATTATTCCACAAGTTCCTGTGCGAATAAAAGAATGGGCTTATGCCGGATTTGCATTTGATTTTATTTTCGCTTTTGTAAGTCTTTGGGCTGTAGATGGATTAAACGGAAAAACTTTTTTCCCGATTATTGTTTTAGGAATTTTAGTTGTATCGTACGTTTATCGTGTAAAAATAAATAAGGAAGTTTAAAATACATATTTGAAAAAATATTTTTTTGAGAGAAAATAAAAACATTCTAAACTTTAAACTTTAAAAAATTAATATTTATATTTTTCGCCCCACTTTTTTTTCAAATTTTCACGAATTTCTTTTTCCTTCGGATTGTTTCCAGGTTCGTAAAAAACGCTTCCTGCAATAGTTTCAGGTAAATATTCTTGTGCCGAAAAATTATTTTCGTATTGATGTGCGTATTCGTAATTTTTTCCATAACCCAATTCTTTCATCAATTTTGTTGGCGCATTTCGGATGTGTAAGGGAACACTTAAATCGCCTGTATTTCTGACTGTTTCTTGCGCTTTACTAATGGCAACATAAGCGGCATTGCTTTTCGCGGAAGCAGCTAAATACGTAGCAGTTTGCGATAAAATAATACGCGATTCCGGAAAACCAACTGCATTAACTGCTTGAAAACAATTATTTGCGATAACAAGTGCTGTCGGATTTGCATTTCCAATATCTTCGGAAGCCAATATTAACAACCTTCTTGCAATAAAAAGCGGATCTTCTCCACCTTCAATCATTCGTGCCAACCAATAAACTGCTGCATTCGGGTCGCTGCCACGAATGGATTTTATAAATGCCGAAATAATATCGTAATGTTGTTCTCCAGCTTTGTCGTACAATGCCATATTTTGCTGAACATTCGCAATTACAAGTTCATTGGTAATCTCCATTTTATCCGCGTTAAGCGAATTAACAACCAGCTCAAAAATGTTTAATAATTTGCGTGCATCGCCACCGGAAAGTTGCAACAATGCTTCGCTCTCTTTTAAAAAAATATTTTTTTGACGAAGCAACTCGTCTGTTTTGGAGGCAATTTCAATCAACTCTAACAGTTCTTCTTTTTCCAACGATTTTAACACATACACTTGGCAGCGAGAAAGCAAAGCGCTGATGACTTCAAACGAAGGATTTTCGGTAGTTGCGCCAATCAACGTAACAATTCCTTTTTCAACAGCACCCAATAAGGAATCTTGTTGTGACTTACTAAAACGATGAATTTCATCAATAAATAAAATTGGATGATTGGTTCCGAAAAAACTTTTTTCTTTTGCTTTTTCAATGATATCTCGAATGTCTTTTACACCTGAATTTATCGCGCTAAGCGAATAAAAAGGACGTTTTAATTGTTGCGAAATAATTCCGGCAAGTGTTGTTTTACCAACTCCCGGTGGTCCCCACAAAATAATGGAAGGTAACAATCCTGATTCTATTGACTTTCGGAGTACAGCATCTTTGCCAACCAAATGTTTTTGTCCGATATAATTATCTAAACTCGTAGGACGAAGTCGTTCGGCAAGTGGTGCAAGTGTTGTCATTATTTAATGTTGATAAGCTCCAATATCGGGAGGATTGCTGCGCGAATTATTATTCAAATCGGTTGGATACCAAGAACCAATTGTTGCATCT
>DATLTG010000316.1:0-2368 GCA_035533735.1 Bacteroidia bacterium | reverse complement strand
AATTTCCCTCTAAAATAAGATAATTACCTTCGGTAAATTTATCTTTGTAAGAAGAACCTGTTTTCTGTGAAAACACAGATTTTGAAATCAATAGTAAAGCCAGAAAAGCAAGGTAACGATAGCGCATAGGTTATAGGTGTTTTTAAATAATGGTACAAAAGTAACTTATTACTTTTAAAGAATCAAGTACCAAAAATATTCAAATAATTTTAGTGGTGTATAGAAAAAAAAGTTTTTTATCAACAATAATAAATTGAATTGCCAGTAATTCAGCTTATAGACTTATTTTGAGTGCCTTTGACTTTTGGAAATAAAAAATGTTAATGAATTGCATTTAAAAATAAATCTCCAAATATTACAGGGATATTCTGTAATTTTGACCGCATTCTATGATAGAACTCAATCAAATAAATAAATCATATTCCATCGGAAACAACAATTTAGCTGTTTTAAAAGGAATTGATTTGAAAATTAATGAAGGCGAATTTGTTTCCATTATGGGTTCTTCGGGTTCCGGAAAATCTACGTTGCTAAATATTTTAGGTATTTTAGATAATTATGATTCGGGAGATTATTTTTTAGCAAATACTTCTATCAAAAATTTATCGCAAGCAAAAGCAGCGCATTATCGCAATCGTTTTTTAGGATTTGTTTTTCAATCGTTCAATTTATTGGGATTTAAAAATGCGATGGAAAACGTTGCGCTTCCATTGTATTATCAAAATATTGGCAGACGAGAACGTAATAAAATTGCTATGGAATATCTTGATAAAGTGGGTTTGAAAGATTGGGCGGAACACAATCCAACAGAACTTTCGGGCGGGCAAAAACAGCGAGTGGCAATTGCGCGCGCACTTATTTCTCAACCTAAAGTTATTTTGGCAGATGAACCAACAGGCGCATTAGATAGTGCTACATCTTACGAAATTATGAAAATTTTTAAAGAAGTAAATCAAGCCGGAATGACGATTATTATTGTTACACACGAAAACGATATTGCGCAAATGACGGATAGAATTATTCGATTAAAAGACGGAATTATTCAAAACAACTAAACAATGTTCGACATAGATAAGTGGCAAGAAATTTTAGCAACCATTAATAAACACAAGCTGCGCACATTGCTTACGGCTTTTGGTGTTTTTTGGGGTATATTTATGTTGGTGCTTTTAATGGGAACCGGGAAAGGCTTGCAAAATGGTGTTTACAGAGATTTTGCCAACTTGGCTACCAACAGTGTTTTTGTGTGGGCAGAAAAAACTTCCGTGCCTTATCACGGTTTGCAACCCGGACGGTTTATCCAACTTACCAATGAAGATACAAAAGCTTTAAAAGAAAATATTCCTGAAATTAATTATATCGCGCCACGCTTAAATTTGTCTGGTGAATTTTCCGTTAGCCGAGATACCAAAAACGGTTCTTTTCAAGTACTGGGTACAACTCCTGATATTCGCCAAATAAAAGCTGTTAATATTAGTGATGGTAGATTTTTAGATGAATTGGATGGAACGGAAAACAGAAAAATTGCAGTGATTGGTCCGCGAGTGGTGCAAGTGCTTTTTGGACAAGATGAACCGATTGGTCAATACATAAATATCAAAGGAAGTTTTTTTAAAGTGGTAGGTGTTTTTAAACTCGAAAATACTTCTGGAGGTGATGGACGAGATGAATCACAAACAATTTATATTCCGCTTAGTACGCTGCAACGCACATTTGATCAAGTAAATTATGTAGGTAGTTATGCTATTAATATTAAACCTGGAATTAGTGTTGCTCCTGTTGAGAAAAAAATAAAAGCATTTTTGGAACAAAAACATGATATTTCTCCAAATGATGCGAGAGCCATTGGTTCTTGGAATGCGGAAAAAGAATTTCAAAATATAAGCGGCTTATTTACCGGAATAAATATTTTTAATTGGATTGTCGGAATTGGAACCATCATTGCCGGAATTGTCGGTGTCAGTAATATTATGCTCATTATTGTGAAAGAGCGAACGCGCGAAATTGGTGTTCGTAAAGCACTTGGAGCAACTCCGTGGTCAATTGTAAGTTTAATAATTCAAGAATCCGTTGTTATTACTTCCGTTTCGGGATATATGGGTTTGGTTTGTGGTGTTGGAACTATTCAAGGAGTGAGTTATTTGATGAATAAATTTGATATAAAAAGCGACTATTTTTCCAATCCTGAAATAAATTTTCACATGGCAATTATTGCCACTATAATACTTGTTATTGCTGGTACTTTAGCAGGATTAATTCCTGCGTTAAAAGCCTCCAAAATTAACCCAATTGAAGCATTGCGAACTGAATAATTTCCGCTTATGAAAAAAATAATCAACATTATTATTGTATTTAGTATTCTGGCTTT
>DATLTG010000315.1:0-3378 GCA_035533735.1 Bacteroidia bacterium | reverse complement strand
AAATATTTTGGAATTGTAGTAGATGCAATGGCAGAAGTAGTAACTAATGGAACAGCAGCAGCTTCACAAATAAAAGGCATTATAATGTGTGGAAAAACAGGCACCGCACAAAATCCAACAGGTAGAAATAATTCGCTTTTTATTGCTTTCGCTCCAAAAGATAATCCTAAAATTGCTATTTCGGTTGTAGTAGAACGTGGTGGATTTGGTTCTGATGTAGCTGCTCCTATTGCGAGTTTGATGATTGAAAAATATTTAACAGATACTATCACTCGACCAGATTTAGAAAAGAGATTGATAAATGAAAATTTAATTAAATACGTTGAAAAGAAATAGCACACAAATAGTTGAAGGAATCGACTGGACACTTGTAGCAATGTATGTTATGTTTGTTTGCATTGGCTGGATGAACGTATATGCAGCTGTTTACAACGATGCACACAGCAGCATTTTTGATATGTCGCAGAAATACGGAAAGCAATTAATTTGGATTGGAACAGGCTTTCTGCTCGCCATTATTATACTAATTGTGGATGTAGATTTTTATACCGTATTTGCTTGGCCCATCTACGTTTTTAGTATGTTTATGTTGGTGGCTGTTATGTTTTTGGGAACTACCATTTCGGGAAGTAAATCATGGTTTCGTATTGGAGAAGTTGGGATTCAACCTGCCGAATTTGCAAAATTTGCCGTCAATTTAGCTTTGGCAAAATTCCTCAGCAATATGGATATCAATATGGATAAATTGGCAACCAAAATAAAATCTTTTCTCATTATTTTACTTCCGGTAGTACTTATTTTACTCGAAAACGAAACCGGTGTAGCAATGGTTTATTTGGTTTTTATTTTGGTTTTATATCGCGAAGGATTATCTGGAAACATGTTGCTTTTAGGCTTTCTGGGGATTTTACTTTTCGCACTCGCTCTGGTAATCGACAAAATAATTTTGATAAGTGTCCTTTCCGGAATAGCTGTTTTATTTATTTTGGTGATTAAAAAAAAGCTGAAAAATATTCTTTTAGTAGTAAGCGTATTGATACTTGCTTGCGGAGCAGTTGTTGGTACAAACTACGCATTTAGCCATTTACATGGATATCAGAAAAAAAGATTGGATGTTTTTTTGGGCAAAGGAGCTGCGGGCGAAAAAACAAAATCGGGCTACAATGTTAATCAAGCAAAAATTTCAATTGGCTCTGGAGGCTTTACAGGAAAAGGTTTTTTGCAAGGCACACAAACAAAATATGATTTTGTACCCGAACAAGCCACCGATTTTATTTTCTGCACCATTGGCGAAGAATGGGGATTTCTGGGAAGTGCTTTTATCGTTATTGCCTTTATGTTTTTTATTGTTCGAATTGTTTTTTTAGCTGAACGACAGCGTTCGTTATTTAGCCGAATTTATGGTTATGGAGTAGCGTGTATTTTCTTTTTTCATGTGCTTGTAAATATCGGCATGACAATAGGTTTAGTTCCCGTTATCGGAATACCATTGCCATTTTTTAGTTACGGAGGTTCTTCGCTTTGGTCATTTACTATCCTATTATTTATTTTCATAAAATTAGATTCTTCCCGATTATTGATTTTGCGTTAAAAAAATCAGTTTAAAGTTGCAAGTTTAAAGTTTGAATTTAGAGAGTGATAAAGAAATTAAGTAATGAGGTGATGAAGAAATGGAGAATTGAAAATTGACAATTAAAAAAAGCACGTCATTCTGCACTCGATGCAGAATCTGCCCTTTTAAATCCTCACCAAAGGAAAAGGGCTGGGGATGAGAAAAAATAATCCCCAATAAATTTCGATTATTAAATACTTTTTCTATATTTGATAGTAACATTAAGCATTTTATGAAAAACACCAAGCAAATAAAATCCTTTTTTTTACTTTTTGCGACTACTTCTTTTATGTGGTTAAACAGCGGCTGTAGTAAAGACTCAGGTCCAACAGTAGTAAGCGGAAAAGTAGTAAATGCTTATGGGGGCGAGTCCATTCCTCGTGCCATAGTAACTTTAACTGGCGAGCAAAGCGGAATAAATTTAACCGGTAGTTATGGCAGCTCGATAACTTCTGTAGCAGCAGCAAGTGATGGAAGTTATAACATTAGTTTTAATGCACAAGGCGATTATACTTATTTCGTTACCGCAGTGGCTCCTGAATGTGATGTATTAATGCCCGGTAACCCCGGAATAGGTTTAGATAACAGCAGTTATGTAGAACTTACCAATGCAACATCAAACACAAAAAACATCCCACTTGCTGCTTACGGGTATGCAAAAATTCATTTTAAAAATACCGCTCCTTATAATTATGATGACCAACTAGTCTTTACTTCTGATTTATATTCAACTGCTCCTGGCGTTGATAATGATCATGTAATTATTTTTACAGGTACGGCAGTTGACACTACGATAAAAATCGCTTTTTACGGAGGCATTCCTTTTAATTCCCCATACTACGTTATAAAAGACAGTATAACGACTACACACTATACCAACATAAATGGTTTACCCTTTGATACTGTTACATGTTCAATTAATTACTAAAAATTAATGTGTGAAAAAAATTTACACTTTCCTTTTTATAATCTTTTCTTCTGTTTCTGTGGTGGCGTTTTTTGAACGAAGAACTAAAATAGAGAGAGATACTTCGCTACGCTCAATATGACAAAAAATATGAGAATTTAATTGATAAAATGTATCTGTAAGTTTAAAGTTTTTTTTGTAAAAAATAGCTGTTGGTTTTTGGATATTAGTAGTAAGGAAAAAGTATCGAATGATGCGCTCATAAAACTCATAAAATAAATTTCCTTTTGTGATTAAACTATTTAACATACGTTTCTCCTATAATTGGTATTGGAGCTGTATAATGCGTTGTATCTGGGTAATTTTCTATATTATATGTTAATACACCATACCATTTATCAAGTCCTCTCTCTTTTGGAAAAATAGAAAACTTAAACATTGTGCTGTCTTGGTTATAAGGAACACTATAATGAGTTTTTCTTATCACCACATATTTGTTAAACCTACCTATATCAAGCTTAAAATTTGATAACCATATATAAGGGTTCCCTTTTACATATAACTGAGAATCTATATTGAATAATTTTATCTTGACTGTTAATGAATCCCCATAAGAGATGGTATCTGGAAAAAAAAGTCGAATAAAAAATTTCTTAGAACTTACGCGTCCTTTTGTGTCATAATTTGCAAAAGAGTATGCAGTGTCACTATCAAAAAGTTGAAGTTGTTTAAAGTCCCATTTTAGGGGAATTTATTAAAAATCGTTTTTTGATAAAATCCCAATAGTATCTGAGTATTGTAAAGCAATGCTATTTACTATTGGGGAAAAAAAATAATGTTACGAAAAATAATAATAAAA
>DATLTG010000314.1:0-2742 GCA_035533735.1 Bacteroidia bacterium | reverse complement strand
TCCCATTCCGGTAACTAACAATAAAAAAACACCTAAAATTATTTTTTTCATGATTTCAATTTTTTGGATGCTGAGAGCAATAATCAAGCCAAAAATGGTAAAATCAACTACCTTTGTTCTTGCATAACTTAGACAAAAATAAGATTTTTATCATTTGCAAATAGCACTTATGAAAATAACTTTTACAGTAATAGGAAAAACAACTGATGATTATATAAAAACAGGCTTTCAATTGTATGAAAAGCGTTTAAATCATTATGTGAATTTTGAGCTAAAAATAATTCCTGAGTTAAAAAACAATAAAAATTTAAGCACTGTTGAACAAAAGAAATCAGAAGGTAATTTATTGCTAAAAGAACTTAAACCAACAGATTTATTAATACTTTTGGATGAAAATGGAAAAACATATAATTCAATTGAATTTTCGGATTACGTACAACATATAATGAATAAGGGAATTAAAAATGTTGTATTTGCCATTGGCGGTCCTTACGGATTTTCTGATGAAATTTACAAAAGAGCAAATGATAAAATTGCATTGTCGCGCATGACTTTCTCTCACCAACTAGTGCGACTTATTTTTGCTGAACAACTATACAGAGCAATGACTATTCTAAAAAAAGAGCCATATCATCATATCTAATTTTCATGAACGATATACAAATAAAAAATACGGCTTACATCAAAAATTTGGAATTCACCGAATATTTGTTTTTTGTATTAGTTGTACTATTTATTTTTCTTATTTCCTGGTTAATTCAAAAAAGAAATATAAAATCAAATCCGCTTTATAGATTTTATACTAAAGCTGTAATGGTTAAAATATTTGGAGCTTTTGCTTTTTGTATGGTTTATATTTTTTATTACCACGGTGGAGACACCATTTCTTATTTTGAAACCTCCAGAGCTCTAACCAATTTAATGATTCAACGTCCAAGTGATTTTTTTACTGTAATTACTCATAAAGCAAGTATTGCAAATTATTATTTATTTGATGGTGTTAAAACAGGATTCCCATGGCCCTATATGTATTTTGACCCTAAAACATTTTTTGTCGCCAAATTATTAGTTCCATTTATGTTTGTATCGTTTCAAAGTTATTTACTTACCAGTGTCATATTTGCGTGGATATCTTTTGTTGGTATTTGGAAAATGTTTTTGATGTTTGGGAAATTATATAAAAATATTTCATTTCAATTAGCAATAGCTATTTTATTCATACCATCTGTTATATTTTGGGGTTCTGGAATTTTAAAAGACACGGTAACCTTATCAGCTTCTTGTTGGTTTATTTACGCATTATATAATTCACTTATTATTAAAAAAAAACCCATAAAACATTTCATTATTTTGTTTATAAGCGGATATATCATTTATTCGATAAAGCCTTATATATTATTTGCACTATTGCCAGGTGCTTTCATTTTGGTAATATATGACCGTATATCTAGAATAAAGAGTAAATTATTCCGATATGCTGTTATTCCATTAATTTATATTGCAAGTTTTGGTGGAGGATATGGTATTTTAACATTTTTAAGTGGTTCTTTCAATGTATCTAAACTATTATCAGAAGCATCAGTTAAACAAAATGATTTACAAAATGCTGATTACGATGGACATTCCTTCAACATTGGCTCATACAACCCAACAATATCAGGCACTTTAAAAGCTGCACCTGCAGCTTTAATAGCGGGATTATATCGCCCATTTATTTGGGAATCAAAAACCGTAATGATGTTATTATCTGGAATAGAAAATTTAATTTATTTATCATTAACAATATGGATATTATTAAAAGTTAATTTTATACGGTTGATGCGAATTATTTTTGAAAATCCGCTGGTCTTATTTTGCTTATCCTATTCTTTCTTTTTTGCAATGATAGTTGGTTTATCAACTTCTAATTTTGGGGCATTAGTAAGATTTAAAATCGCTTATGCACCAGAATTTTTATGTGCATTAGTTATTCTTAATTATTATAGAAAAATACCAAGAAAAAGATAAAACTATTCCCGTTTTATGTAAAAGCCTTTTATGCTATCTCCTATTTGAAAAAACATTAACACCAAATTTACACTTGCTTTTCCGACTTTTAAAAAAATATTTTTTTCTATTTTGTTTCTAAATTTTTGATCAATATCAAGTCCACTCGAAAAATTATTATTTTGTTCAATTATTTTTTTAGGGAAAATGCTTTTTTTAACGCGTTTTATACTGATTCCTGTTGTGCTTAATTTTATTTTTCTAAAATTATTTATTTGAAAAAAAGCGTTAATCGTCTTTGGTGTATAATACGAAAGATGCTCTGGATACTCAATCACATTCCAATTTTCTTTTAAAACCAAACGACTTATGGAATTAAAATTAGGCGTTGTGAAATAAAAAAGTCCGCCAACACGAAGAATTTCTCTAATATTTTTAATCTCACGTTGCGGATTATTTATGTGTTCAATAACTTCAAAAGAAGTAATTACATCAAAATCGTTTTCAGTATAATTTGAAGGATTTAAAATTCCTTGATGAATTGTAATTCCTTTATTTGAACAAGTTGCAATCGCTTCATCAGTATATTCAGTACCAAAAGTTTGCCAACCTCTTTTTTTTGCGACTTCTAAAAAATAACCATCACCACAGCCAATGTCTAAAATCCTATTTGTCTTACGATATTTTTCAAACGTGTCAAGCAACTCTTCGTAACGCTTTATCGTAATGGCAGAAATTTCTCCGCCACGCTGATAT
>DATLTG010000313.1:0-3970 GCA_035533735.1 Bacteroidia bacterium | reverse complement strand
TTCTGCGTAAAATCAATAGTGAAACTACCTCCGTTAGGGTTAGGGTAAATATTTATATTTTTGCTTTCCGTTTTATCTACCTGCACTGCATTTATGTTTTCTTCAATAGAAGCGTTTCTGTTTGTGTAATAATTAGAGTTTGTGTTTTTTATTGGTTTTAGTAAAGAGCCGCATGTATTATTAGCAATGTAATATGAACCAGCTGTCAAAGTTGAATTTGGTTCAATGTTAATATAATTGGATGCTGTCATATTTATATTATTGGAGACAGTTGTATTTTCCAAAGTAATGTCGCCCATAGAAGCTACGTTGGTGCTAATATTAGTGGCGTTGTTAATTACCAATGAAGTTGGCATAATGTAAACAACATTGCTCGTGTAATAAAAGGTTCCATTAACAAGCGAACCAACTCCAACATTATAAAAATTTCCAGGAATAAATGAACTTCCTATTACATCAGGAACAGGAAAAGAAAAACCTGGTGTATAATATGTTGCACCACCAGACTCATCCAGAATTACTTGATAAACTTTCTCGTGAACAGGTTCTACAGGATTCAGATTATAGTCTAATTTAGAAATATATACTTCATAAGAATATGCATCACAATAACATGATCCATATGGAACTCCCAAAAACGAATGCTGAAAACAATAAGAATTATTAGGATAATCACAGGACTCTTTAACAGTATATGTGGAAATCTCAAAATTACTTGCAGTCTTTGGATAGAATGTTAAATTATCGGTTGGACAAATTGAAGTAATACCTTTACTATTGGGAGCTTTATGATTAATTGTGGCACCACCTGAAATTGGACTGACACTATAACTACCGCCACCACCACCACCACCAGTAGATACAGGACAAATGGTGGCTACGGAAGTATTACCAGTATTATCAGGATCTAAGTATTGTTGGAATCCACCCAATAAATAATCTCTATCAAATCTTCCAAAATAATTATGTAAATAATTTGTTGGATAACAAGGTTCTGGATAGGTGGAACCAATTTTTAATGCATATCCACTAGTTACTCCGATAATCTGACCAAACGCATTATAAAGTGGACTTCCAGAAGATCCGTGTTCTGGCTCTCCTCCTTCTTGCTCAGCATCCTGTGCCATAGATAAATCGTAAAAATCGCCCCCTGTAAATCCAGTATTAGGATCATCGTTTATCAAATCATAACCCGAAGAAATTTTTTTCAAATCTGCCATAGGATGATGAATTAGAGTATATGTATCGCTGTATTGAGCCGATGATTGGGAAACTGTAGTCCATCCTGAATAACACAACCCCATCGATTGCACTTCGGCTGGGGATGTATATAGCTGCAATAGTAAATAGTCACTGTTTTCTGGATATTCGAAGGAATTAAGATCATCTGTTGATAATACTTGAGCACCATTTACAGTTTTATAAAAAATGTAACTTGGGACAGTGTTGCAGTCTGATTCTGTGGTTTGATAATTAAAAAGAAATTCCCAAGTACTTGGATCATAATCAGCACCATAGGCATGAGCAGCTGTTAAAAAATAAGGTGTCCCATCATTAGGGACATCATTTATTAATGCACCAGTAAAAGATTCTCCTGAATTAGAATAATCTTGATACGCTAAAACCATCGCCACTGAATTTATTTCATTATCCCAATCAGGGTAGCATTCTGCATTCTGTTGACAAGTAGCAGAACCTCCTATAGCAGGAATTGTTGCCGATTTCGAATTCGTTTGCTCTATTCCCCTAAAAAGGTGAATAATATTGGCAATAACAATTGAACCCATAAATGGAACAGAATCGCTCTCGAAATATTCCAAATAAACCACATTCCCAGATATTGGAACAGTACCAAACTGTATTTTTTTTGTGCTGTCAATAGGGTTGTTATACGCACTATAGGGTCCTAAAACGCTGCTTGTATCTGCTGAGTAAATATACAAAAAAGCATTATTGGGAATATGAAACTTACTAAAATAAAATTGAAAACCTGTGGCGGTTTGCGAACTTATTTTTAATATCCACAACTTACCTCCATTTATATTAGGATTATAATATTGAGCCGCGGTTTTTAAATTGATGGTATCTTTAATTCCAAATCCATAAGTATGAGAAAGACCACAAGTGGAACAACTGTCTAGGGAATCTGCTTTTGCCTGTAATAGCGTATTGTTTAATGCAGGTAAAACAACAGCGGGAAGTTTTGGCTCTGAAGCTAAAATAGAAGGATTCATAAAAGAAGTAGGAATTCCAATAGGAGTTTTACTCATAGAAGTGTCTGTTTGCGCATAACCAATAAAATTGGAGTAAATGAATAGAAAAAGAAATAGTACTTTAATTTTTTTCATAGAGTCATTTTTGTATAGAAGAAGGTTTATCGTAATAATGTATTTCAGGAGACATTAATGCGCCCTTAGGCAATAAGAAATAGCGAATAAAATATACATTCATTAAACAAGAAATTAGTGGGTTAAAAATGTGTAAGGAAACTATGTAATGATTGTTTTTTTTATAACCATCACATTTGTAATCAGGAGGACCACAACCTGTTGGGCATAGAATGTAAACAACAAAACAATCAAATTTATCGAAATCTATTTTTATTTTCGGTACTTCGGAACATCCTTTATAAGTAATCCAATTACTTTGAACGTAGCTGTCAAAACTTTCTCTATTTGTAAAATAAAGTGCAGAATCTTTCATTGGCTTTATTTTTATACATCTCCATTTTTCACTTTCAATAACAATGTTATGAGCGGAATCAGGAGCATTAATTACTACAGTGTCGTGAATCATCGGGATCATTTGCTGTGCCGATAAATTCAACGACAGGGAAAAAGTAATAATTATAAAATAAAATGTGGATAGTTTCATCGTTCGGAAATTATTTTTTTGCTTTTAACTCGTTTACTTGTTTTTGATAATTTCTACTGTCTTTTTATCATCTTTTGTGGTCATGGTACAAATGTAGGTGCCAGAAGCTAAAGCAGAACCATTGAAAGTAATGGCATAAGAACCTTGATTGTATATTTTATTTGAAATAATATTTTCCAATTTTTCACCATGTGTATCGTAAACAGCTATAGATACAGGTTAAAGTGTTATAGTCCGTTTCGCTTTTTGATTTTTACAGGATGGTGAAACGAAATTAACCTAATTTTTTCAAAAAACAAATTTTGAAAAAATTATTTTATTGAGAGCGAAATTACCAGCATAAAAAAAACCTGTTTGTTACAACAGGTTTTTAAACTTTCACCAAGGGAATACTTCGGATAAAAAAATATTTTTTTAAACTGCCTCTATTTCTTTTTTGCTTTGGATCGCAAATTCTTTTTGAAAAGAATCTACCAAATCTAATTTCTCCCAAGAAAAAGTATCATATTTTTTTCCGTTTACTTCTTTTGTTCCAGGAATACGTCCCATGTGTCCGTAAGATGCTGTTTCGCTGTAAATAGGATTTTTTAATCCGAAACGTTTTACAATCGCACTCGGACGCATATCAACTAATTTTGCTACACGTGCTGCAACTTCTCCATCACTTAATTTTTTTCCTTCTGCATTACGAGCTTTTACCGTTCCGTAAGTATAAACGTATAATCCAACTGGTTCTGCAACTCCAATTGCGTAAGCCACTTGAACCAATACTTCATCTGCCACTCCGGCTGCCACCAAATTTTTAGCAATATGGCGTGTAGCATAAGCTGCCGAACGATCCACTTTAGAAGAATCTTTTCCTGAAAAAGCGCCACCACCGTGTGCTCCACGACCGCCATAAGTATCTACAATAATTTTTCTGCCTGTTAATCCGGTATCTCCGTGAGGACCACCGATTACAAATTTTCCGGTTGGATTAACATGAAATTTTATTTCGCTTCCGAATAATTTTTTGATACGTGCCGGAACTAATTTTTTTACTCTCGGAATCAAAATAGAAATAACATCTTGTTTGATTTTATCCTGCATATTTTTT
>DATLTG010000312.1:0-2271 GCA_035533735.1 Bacteroidia bacterium | reverse complement strand
CGAAAGTGCATATTTTGGGTATTATTGATGACAATGTAAATCCAGATAAATTTAGAGTAAAAATAGCGCAAGTAGAGGACTTTTTGAAAAAACACGATATCTCTTTCGATTCAGAAACTGTTAAAGGAAATAATCCGGCAGAAACAACAATAAATTATGCGAAAAAAATAAATGCAGATTTAATTATGATAATGACGGATCAGGAAGAAACATTGACAGGATCATTACTTGGTACTTATGCGCAACAAATAGTAAATCATTCTAAAACACCTGTTTTTAGTGTAAGACCTATAGAAGGAACATACGCTCCGCTTGATTTAACAGGCGATTGGAGAATAGAATAAACGAAAATAATTTGAGGTTTATCAAAATTAAATACCTACGAAATATCTTTCTTTCAAGATATTTAAATGGTGGAGTTCGTGTCCTGTGAGCATATAAATCATTGCAAGAGCCGTAATTTCTTTGCCGTTTGCAATGCCTTTCCGTTGCAGCTCTTCTTCATTAAAAGTAGAAAATAATGCGATATTCGATTTTCTGACCAACAAATATTCATTTAATAAATCGTCTGTACTTTGTTTGCCGAAATGAGCATTGGCAACAAAAGCATCTTCATCAAAACCTTCTATATTTGTTTTGTCGTTTCGTGCAATGCGAAGTGCTCTGTAAGCCATGATGCGCTCTGTATCTACAATATGTCCGAGTACTTCTTTCACCGTCCATTTATTTTTGGCATAGCTAAAATTTTCTTTTTCTGGCGAAATTTTTTTCACGAAATCCGCCATCAGAAAAATATTTTTTTGAAGCGCTTTTATCGGATTATTTTCCGGAACTAATTGAATGTAGATTTCAAAATACGGAGGATAATCTCCTGTTTTAGGACGTTCCATAAAATCGATTTAAAAATTATTTTTTTTAAATATAAAATTAAGCCCCGTTTTTACGAACTGTTTGAGGTTTTACTTTTGAAGAACTCGTTTTTACGCGACTTGTTTCTTTGGGTTTTATTTTCGCAGAAACAGTTTTTGTTTCTCCTCCTAAAACAGCTTTTACATCAACAGCTCCAGATGCTTCTGCATCTTTCTTTTCTTCCTCTTTTTTTACTAAATCACATTTTTGAAGAAGGTTGTACCATTGTATCATTTTACGAATATCAGAAACATGAACACGTTCTTTATCATAATTTGGAAGAGCAGCCAAAAAATATTTTTTTAAATCCTCGTCAGCCGATTTATGTTCAATTGCTAAACCAAAATTTTCTTTTTCTGCAATTTTCATAAATACATCTTTCAAAGGAATATCTTCAGAGCTTGAAAAAACGCTTATCTCGTCCAAAGCGCTTATTTTGTAATTAGAATACGCTGGGATTCTTTTTTTATCCACTAACGATTCTACAATGATTCCATTTTTTGATTGTGCTACAACTTTGTATAAGCCGCTCATTCCTCCAATTGATATTATTCCGCTTAAATCCATTTTATATTTTTTAGTTTACGCAAATGTAAAAAAAGTTTGGTTCAGAAAGGACTGTCATTACAAAAATAATTTTTAGAATGGATAACCAATTCCGAAATTCAGGTTTGTTTTTTTCTTAAAATCAAGATTGTTAAATCGCCAACGATCTCCGATAGGATAAGAAGGATCTTTTATAGGTATAGCTGCGTCTAAGCGAATTATAAAAAAACTAAAATCAACACGTAAACCCAATCCTGCTCCGATAGCAATTTGTCCCGGAAATGTATTAATATCAAAGTCGCCACCAGGTCTATTTTGATCGGGTTTTCTTAGCCAAATATTTCCTGCATCAATAAATGCAGCTCCATTTAACATTTTAAAAATATTAAAACGATATTCCATATTTCCTTCTATTAAAATATCCCCCACTTGGTCAAAAGTTTGTCCACTTGTAGTATAATCGCCAGGTCCTAATGTTCTGGCTGACCAAGCGCGAATATCGTTTGAACCACCTGCAAAAAAAGCCTTTTCAAACGGAAGTGCATTTAAATTTGTAAGCGCGTAACCAAAACCATCCATAGTACGAATAACTAATTTGCTTAATGGTGAAATGATGCGATAATAGCGGAAATCAATATCTGCTCGCAAATATTGAGAATAAGGTAAATTTAAAATTTCATAACTTCCATCACTATTTTTTGCTTGATTAGTTAAATTTCCATACGCGCGCAAAATATTTCCGGAAGATTCCAAATCGCCTTTAAAAAAAATAAAATTGTGGCTTTTTTTATTAATATCTTGATTATTATAAACGAA
>DATLTG010000311.1:0-2819 GCA_035533735.1 Bacteroidia bacterium | reverse complement strand
CAACGGTGAAACATTTCATAATCTTGATTTAGTTGGCGCATCATTAAACCGTGCTGGAGAACGTAAAAATTTAGCTGAAAGAATATTATTGAATTATGGCATCCAACAACAAGGAAACGAACTTGTAACAGAAACGTCTGCACAAAATTTTTCTCAAAAAAAACATAATTTTCTTTCTGCAATAATGGAATTAAATGACTTATATGTTTTGTCAAAAAATAATGTTGCTTCAATTTTTAAAGAAGATGTTAGAACGTATCTTGATAGCCAAAATATTATTTATACTCCAGACTTTATTTCTAAAGGTTCAACAGGTTTAGAATTTATGTTTGATTTCCAAATTGCGGGTAAACAAAACGAATTAGTTTTAAAATCTTTCAATACAATTAACAAACAGACGCTTAGTAGTTTCTTGTTCAGCTGGGACGATATAAAACTCGTAAGAGAAAAGATAAGTAAGAAAAATGTAACTGCAATAGCCGTATTGAATGACGAAGAAAGACCAATAAAACAGGAGTATTTAGAAGCGTTAAGTTCAAAAAAAGCTAATTATATTATTTGGAGCGAACGTCTTAATAAAGAAAGTATAGACAAATTAGCAGCGTAGCGTAGTTGTATTTAAAAAATACTTTTTTACTCCTGAAAATAAACTCTTTTCACGCGTCTGGAAACATTGGTGAGCACTTCGTAGGCAATAGTATCCAAAACTTTCGCCATATCGCTAATCGTATATTTTTCTCCAAACACAATTACTTCATCGCCTTCTTTGGCAGGAATAGTGGTAATGTCAATCATACACATATCCATACATACATTTCCTATAATGCTTGCTAATTGACCGTTTACAAGCATTTTTCCGTTTCCGTTTCCTAATTTTCTGCTCAAGCCATCAGCATAACCAATCGGAACAGTTGCAATTTGACGATCGGTTATCGCAATACTTTTGCGACTGTAACCAACACTTTCGTTTGCCGGAATATTTTTAATTTGCGAAATACTTGTCTTTAACTGACTTACATTTTGCAACTGCATTTGCTCCATTTCGTTAGCTCCAATACCGTACAAGCCAATGCCTAAGCGCACCATATCCATTTGTGCTTCCGGAAAACGTGTCGCGCCAGCCGAATTTAAAATATGACGCATTATCGGATAATTAAAATGTGATGCAATTTCATCACTCATTAAAATAAAATTTTCAATTTGCGATTTGGTAAAAGCATCGTGTTGGCGTTCGTCACTTGCCGCTAAATGAGAAAATATGGAAGACAAACACAAATTTTTATTGTTCTTAATTTGAACAATTAATTTATTGATGTCGTTTTTTTCAAAACCCAAACGGTGCATGCCGGTATCTAATTTTAAGTGAATGGGTAAGGCTTTTGTAGATTCATTTTTATTTCTTCGGGCAGCTTCATCAAATAAATTTAAAATTCGAAAACTAAATATTTCCGGTTCTAAGCGATATTCAATCATTGCATCATAACTTTGTTCTTCCGGATTCATAACCATAATTGGAAGTGTAATTCCTGCTTTTCGCAATTCGATTCCTTCGTCTGAATAGGCTACTGCCAAATAATCTACGCGCTGAAATTGTAACAAATTTGCAATTTCAAAACTTCCGCTTCCGTAAGAAAAAGCTTTTACCATTGCCATTATTTTTATGCCGGGTTTTATTTTTGAACGATAATAATTTAGGTTGTGAACCATTGCATTCAAATTTATTTCGAGGACAGTTTCATGTGTTTTTTGTTGTAATAACTGACTGATTTCTTCAAAACCAAAAGCGCGAGCTCCTTTCAGTAATATAGTTTCATCCTGAAAAAATTGACTGTTATAATTGGCTAAAAATTCATTGGTTGTTTTAAAAAAAAGTTTTTCGACATTAAACTGTTCTGCTTGTCGCGAAATGGCTTCGCCAATACCAATTAGTTTTGAAACTCCTTTCTGCGAAAGCATTTCAGCTACTTCTTGATACAAATCAAATTCGTTTTTACCGCTTTGTAAAATATCGGAAAGCACCAATGTTTTTTTAGGATGTTGTTTTTGCTGATTTAAAAAATCAAGCGCGATACTCAATGAACCTAAATCGGAATTATAACTGTCGTTAATAATAGAACAATTATTTATTCCTTCCTTTAATTCCAAACGCATCGCAACCGGACTTAAAAACAGCATTCGTTCAGCAATTACCGCATTTTCATAATTCAGCAAAAGCATTGTAGCCCAGCAATGGATGGCATTTTCAATGGAACCTTCGTCCATGAAAGGAATTTTTATGCGCAAAAAATTATTTTTGTAAACAGCTTGAATCTCTGTTTCTTTAGCGGTTTTTGTAATTTTTCCAATTTGTAAATCAGCTTTTGTTTTGCGCGACCAAGAAAATAATTTTTGATTTTGTAACGCTTTATTTTCAAGAATTTGTTCGTTAATTGCTAAAAAATCTTTGCAATAAATAAGTGTTTCGGCATGAATAAATAATTTCAGCTTTTCGATTATTTTTTTAGATGTACTTTCAAAATTTTCGTTGTGAGCCTCGCCAATATTGGTAAAAATACCTATAGTTGGAGAAATAATTTTTTCGAGTAGCGCCATTTCATCGTGCTTTGAAATGCCGGCTTCAAAAATAGCCAATTGATGTTGGTTGTTCATTTGCCAAACCGAAAGTGGAACGCCCACTTGTGAATTGAAACTTTTGGGACTGCGCACAATATTAAAATCTTCTCGCAACAATTGATACAACCATTCTTTCACAACTGTTTTTCCGTTGCTCCCAGTTATCCCGATTACAGGAATTGAAAATTTATTTCGATGTGCAGAAG
>DATLTG010000310.1:0-8298 GCA_035533735.1 Bacteroidia bacterium | reverse complement strand
GGCAATATGCACGGAATGCCGATTGCAATGGTTACTGCCGAAGATAACATTGAATTTAAAGTAAATAATCCGGATGCAGAGAGTGTGGAATATTGGGAAAAATTAAAATCCATCGGAAACATACAACCCAAAATATTTTTTTCAGACCTGATTTTTATTGGCGTTCGCGACATCGAAAAACAAGAAGAAGAGTTGTTGCGAAAAAAAAATATTCGGAGTTTTACGGTTGCTGAAATTCGCAGAAAAGGAGTGGAGCGCGTTGCCATTGAAGCCCTTAATTTATTGGAAAAATGTGATTTGATTTATGTTTCTTTTGATGTAGATAGTATGGATTCTACCATTTCGAAAGGAACAGGAACGCCTGTAAAAAATGGTATTACAGAAAAAGAAGCTGGAAATTTAATTTCCCGATTGTTTTACAGTAAAAAAGTGTGTTGTTTCGAAATTGTTGAAATAAATCCGACACTCGACAAAGAAAATTTAATGGCTGAAAATGCTTTTGAAATTTTATTAAAAGCAACCAATCAATTGAATCGCGATTTTTAGAAAAAATATTTTTGAACAACATTTATGAATATAGAACATACTTTATCTGCTAAAACTGCTGAAGCCATTGCATCTCTTTATGGAGAAACAATTGCTTCGGAAAAAATAATTTTTCAAAAAACAAGTAAAGAACACGAAGCGGATTATACGTTGGTGGTTTTTCCTTTTTTGAAAATGAGTCGTAAATCACCTGAACAAACAGCTTCCGATATTGGAAATTTTCTTCAAAAAGAAATTCTGGAAATTGAAAAACAATCTGTTATAAAAGGTTTTTTAAACATAACATTGACGAATGATTATTGGCTAAAAACTATTTTTTCAAGTTCTGATATTTTGAAAATTCCGAGTACAGGAAAAAAAATAATGGTGGAATATTCTTCTCCAAACACCAATAAACCATTGCATCTCGGTCATGTTAGAAATAATTTATTGGGATATGCCGTTTCTGAAATTTTAAAAGCTGCCGGAAACGAAGTGATAAAAGTAAATTTAGTAAACGATCGCGGCATTCATATTTGCAAATCTATGTTGGCTTGGCAAAAATGGGGTGGAGGAGAAACGCCTGAATCAAGGGGAATAAAAGGCGATCACTTGGTTGGAAAATATTATGTGGAGTTTGATAAGCACTTTAAATTGGAAAATGCCAAGCTTCAAAAAAATGGATTATCGGAAGAAGAAGCAACCAAAAAAAATGTTTTGCAAATTGAAATTCAGGAAATGTTATTGAAATGGGAAGCCGGAGATAAGGAAACAATAAATCTTTGGAAAACGATGAATGGCTGGGTTTACAAAGGTTTTGAAGAAACATATAAAAATCTGGGAGTTGATTTCGACAAAATATATTACGAATCAGAAACCTATTTGTTGGGAAAAAATATTATTGAAAAAGGGTTAGCAGATGGCGTTTTACAAAAAAATACGGACGGTTCTGTTTTTATTGATTTGACCAACGAAGGCTTAGATAAAAAAATATTATTACGAGCCGATGGAACTTCTGTTTATATGACGCAAGATATTGGTACAGCTGCATTAAGAGCTGATGAATCGCATTTTGATAAAATGATTTATACCGTTGGAAATGAACAAGATTATCATTTTAAAGTATTGTTTTTGACGTTGAAAAAATTAGGTTACAAATGGGCAGATGAATGTTTTCATCTTTCGTATGGAATGGTTGAATTGCCTGAAGGAAAAATGAAATCGCGCGAAGGAACGGTTGTGGATGCTGACGATTTGATAAAAGAAATGATTGAGAATGCAAAAATAACTTCAACAGAATTAGGTAAAATAGAAGAGTTTTCAAATGAAGATGCAGAAAATTTATTCCGCCAAATTGGAATGGGTGCTTTAAAATATTTTATTTTGAAAGTAGATCCGAAAAAGAAAATGCTTTTCGATCCGAAGGAATCTATTGATTTTAATGGACATACCGGACCATTTATTCAATATACGTATGCTCGAATTCAATCGCTGTTGAGAAAGGCAAAAGAAATTTCATATCAAAAAATTGATGTTTCGAAAGTGAAAATTGAGCGAAAAGAAAAAGAATTAATAAAAAGTTTACTTCAATATGCTATTATTATAAAAGAAGCAGCCGAAAAATTAAGTCCGGCAGAAGTTGCGAATTATGTTTACGAATTAGCCAAAGAATTCAATCAGTTTTATCACGAATTTCCTATTTTAAAAGAAGAAAGCGAGGAGATGAAAAATTTCCGTTTGCTTTTATCTGAAAAAATTGGAAAAACAATTTTCGCTTCTATGAATTTATTAGGAATTGAATTACCTGAAAAAATGTAAAATTATTTTTTTGATCACACAAAAATGTTTCGATACACTTGTTTTTTCATCCTATTTTATTTTGGTTTCGGAAATTTTATTTCTGCCTATTCTCAAGAACAAACAGGAGAAATTGAAGTTGTTTTTTCGAAAAAAATGCAACCAAACGATTCAATTTCTGTTTCTCTTTTTGATTCTATTAAAAACGAAAAGTGCATTGGCTTTTTTGCTTCCGATACTACACAACCGGCTTTTATTTATCAAGAACTGAATGGAAATTCATCGCTTATTACTTTTTGGGAAAATGGCAATACCAAAAAAAGTGAAAGTTATAAAAAGGGTATTTCAAATGGGAACTATTTTCTCGCTTATGAAAATGGTTCTTTGGAAGAAAAAGGCAATTATAAAAATGGTAAAAAAAATAGAATTTGGAAATATTGGAATACCGATGGAATACTTGAAAAAGAAGATAAATTTGACAATGGAAAGCTGTTACAATCATTCGATAAAAATAACTTTTCGTCTTTAAAATTATCGAAATTCGGAATATATTTTTCCGGACAAACATCCTATTTTAATTTAAAAAATCTAAATACTGAGCTTAATCAAAACGGTTTCAAAACAATTTCTCCAACTCGTATGTTGTTTGGAGGCGGATTTTTGTATGGAAATAAAAAAAACTTTTTTGTTTCGATGGATGTTGCTATTGATTTTTTAGCAAACTCTCAAACTCCTTATTATAGAACAGTTTCTGGAACAAATTATACTTTCTGTCTTAATAAAATATTTTTAGAAAAGCATCTATGGTCGTTAATTGTCCAAGCTGGAATGGTGAATGTTCAAGAAAAATTTAATTTTTATTCATCTACTGGTGTTGCTTTTGAAAATTCACTTGCTAATTATATTGGTAATGGTACATTAAAGGTTGAAAATAATTGGATATTGAAAACTGGTTTTGATATAGATATGGATAAAAAAATATTTTTTCCAAAAGCGAATAATGAAAATACCGGAACATCTGCTTTTATAAATGCCGGCATTTATTTGCCTATTTCTAATCCGCATTGGGAAGATGGAAACAGATCAGTTACTGTAGCTAATCCGATAGTTTTTTATGGATTTTATTTGGGTATTGGGCTAAATTTGTTTTAGTATGTTTCGCTTTATTAATAATTTTGGCATGATTTTAGTTGCTATTTTCATTCGGAAAAGAAAATTCTAAACTATATTTTTGAAACTTTACTTTTATTGAATACTTTTGTGCTGTTTTACCAAAATATTTAGTATATATAATGAAAAAGGTATTTTTAACATCTGCGATAATATTAATTGCGTTATTTAATACAATAGCGCAAACAGCAAAAAGCACTGATAAGATAGTTGATCCGAATGCTCCTGTAATAGTCTTTGAAACAGATGTGCATGATTTCGGAACCATTAATCAAAATGATAACGGTACGTATGAATTCAAATTTACGAACACAGGAAAAGAGCCTTTGGTTATTAGTAATGCACATGGTTCTTGTGGATGTACGGTTCCAAGTTGGCCCAAAGATCCAATTGCTCCAGGTAAACAAGCAGTAATAAAAGTTACTTACGATACACATCGTATCGGCACATTTGTTAAAACGGTTACTTTACAATCAAATGCAAATCCTGAGCAAAAAGTTTTGACTATCAAAGGAAAAGTGGTGGCAGTGCCAGCAAGTGATATTTTTCCGGGAACAAAAAATGATGCTGCTGCACCATATTCACCTACTGAAAATTAATCTAACCTAAAATAAATCTAACCTAAAATAAATCTAAAAATAAACCTAAAAACAAACAACATGAAAAAAGTAATCTTATCCTTCGGAATTGTAATGTGTTTCGCTTTAGTAGGAAAAGCACAAAATGCAGTTACTCCTACACCTCCAGATCCCAATGCTCCAGTAATGACTTTTGTTCAAGATACTATTGATTATGGTACAATTGAACACAATGCAGATGGATACAGAGAATTCAAATTTACAAACACAGGAAAAGAGCCTTTGATTATTAAAGAAGCTCATGGCTCTTGTGGTTGTACTATTCCTACTTATCCCAAAGATCCTATTAAACCAGGTGAAACCTCTGCAATTAAAGTGCATTATGCAACAGATAGAATTGGACAATTTGTGAAAACAGTAACTGTAAACAGTAATGCTACAAATGCAACTGTTGTTTTACACATTATGGGAACTGTAAAACCGGATGCTCCTAAACCAACACCAGCTGTTAAAGCTCCTGCAAAATAAAAATCAAATTAATTAACAAGCATTCTAAAAAAATGCAATCTTTGTCCCGACTTTTAAGTCGGGACTTTTTTTTAATTTAATATTATAAGTAATGCCAAAAATATCTGATAAAGCTAACAGGATGCCCGCTTCACCTATACGGAAATTAGTTCCGTATGCAGATAAAGCTGAAAGTGAAGGACGTATTATTTATCATTTGAATATCGGTCAGCCAGATATTGAAACGCCTGAAATTATGTTTGATGCGATAAAAAATTTCAAAGGAAAAGTGTTGGAATATAGCCATAGTGCAGGCATTTTATCTTATCGAAAAAAACTAACTTCTTATTATAAAACGTATTCGATAGATTTAGATTATCAAGAAATATTGATTACCACAGGAGGTTCTGAAGCTATTGAAATTGCATTGATGACTTGTTTTAACGAAGGCGATGAACTTATTATTCCTGAACCATTTTATGCCAATTATAATGGATTTTCTTGCGCAGCAGATGTTGTTGTAATACCCATTAAATCAACTATTGAAACAGGTTTTGCACTTCCTCCAATAAGTGAATTTGAAAAATTAATTACCCCTAAAACAAAAGGGATAATGATTTGTAATCCAGGAAATCCTACTGGAAATATTTATACCGAAGAAGAAATTAAGTCGTTGGGAGCATTGGTAAAAAAACACAAAATTTTTCTTTTATCAGATGAAGTGTATCGCGAATTTTGTTACGATAACATTAAATATACTTCTGTAATGCACATAAAAGATATTGAACAAAATGTGATTTTGTTAGATTCCATTTCAAAAAGATATAGTGCTTGTGGTGCAAGAATTGGTGCACTTATTTCAAAAAACAAAGACGTAATGAATGCGGCATTAAAGTTTGCTCAAGCAAGATTAAGTCCACCAACATTTGGACAAATTGCTGCAGAAGCTGCAATTGATACACCAAGTTCATACTTTGCAGCAGTAAAAAAAGAATACGAAGAACGCAGAAATTTTTTAGTGGGAGAATTGAATAAAATTGATGGCGTTTATTGTCCTATGCCAAATGGCGCATTTTATTGTATGGCTCGTTTACCGATTGATGATGCCGATGTTTTTTGCAAATGGCTATTAGAAACTTTTCAATACGAAAATCAAACCGTAATGTTAGCTCCAGCAACTGGTTTTTATTCAACTATAGATGCCGGAAAAAACGAAGTTCGTTTGGCTTATGTTCTCAATAAAGTGGCACTTGAAAAAGCAATGGTTTGTTTGAAAAAAGCATTGGAAATTTATCCGGGACGAAAAAAATAATTTTTCGCCCCGAAAATAAATTCTTCATTCTAAATTTTTATTCCCATTACCAATACATCATCTACTTGCGGTTCTTCTTGCCTCCAGTTAAGTAAAGCATATTGTAAAAACGATTCTTGCTCATCCATTTCCATAGATTGTGCGGAAAGCAATAATTCTTTAAAACGTTTTCGGTTGAATTTTTTTTTCTGTTCACCACCAAATTGATCACAATATCCATCCGTAAAAAAATAAAAAGTATCATCTTCTTTCATTTCCATTTTTGTGGATGAAAATATTTTTTTTGTTTCTCCATAAAAACCTATTGGATACCGATTCGAGTCAAATTCTAAAACCATTGAATCGCGTATTAAAATAAGCGGACGAAAAGCGCCTGAGTAAGTAAAAATATTTGTTTCAAAATCAAAAACGCCCATTGAAACATCCATTCCATCATTCGTTATATCGTTATTTTGTTTGTTTAATGCCAGAAATAATTCTTCATCCATAGCGTATAATATTTCAGACGGTTCTTCAATGCCTTTTTTTACAATTACTTCTTTCAAAATTGAATTTGCAATTACAGACATCAAAGCGCCCGGAACTCCATGTCCGGTACAATCTACAACAGCTACAAAAACTTTTTTTTCTTTTTTGTAGAAAAAATAATAATCGCCACTTACCACATCTTTCGGCTGATATAAAACAAATGCATCACGAAAAGTGGTTTTTATTTTTTCAACATCAGGCAAAATGGCAGCTTGAATCCGGCTGGCATATTGAATACTATCCAACATATCTTTATTGTGTTGAAAAAGTGTTTTGTTTTTTTCAAGCAATTCTTGTTCGGCATTTTTCCTTTCGGTAATGTCGTGCCCAATGCCAACCAATGTATTTAATGGACCTTTCGAAGTATTCCATAAAATCCAACGCTCGCCACCATTGCCTGTTTTAAGCAATTGTTCATACGGAATTGTTTCTATCAAAGTATCTTGTTTAATTTGCCGATTGACCAATGTTTTTATGGCGTTTCGTTCCATATCACTGCTGCGAGTTAAATTCCACCAACCGTTTCCCATTAATTGTTCTGGTTCAAAACCAAGAATCCTTTTTACAGAAGGACTCACGTATTCCACTTCGCCTTTTTGGCTAACAACAACTATTAAGCTGTTTATTTTTTCGAGTATAGCATCAGTAACTAATGACATAAAAATATTTTTTAGAAGAAAAACTTCTGGTAATTAAAAAGAAAAAAGGAATTTGGGTTTTACAGATTTTTTATCTGTTAATAGAAGTGCAATAATTAAATCGCATTCTATTTTGCGTATAATGGCTATTCCAAATGCTTTGGTGCATCGGAATAATAAAGGAAATAATATTTTTTATAAAACTTGCCATTTTTAATTTTGAAACAAAAAATAAAATTGTTTGCGCAACAAATGTATGTCTTTTTTTAAATTGACGAAAAATATTTTTTTAATTATTGATTTTAATTTTAGGCAGGATTTACTTTTCTATTTTGAATAAGAGCGTTAAAATGCTGTAAGTATTTACAAAAAATGATTAAAATTTTCTTCTAATATGTTTTTTTCTTCGATAAAGGTCGCTTCTTTTTTCTTTTCCGATAAAAAGCATACATTGCAAAAAAAAAATTTGAATGATGGAAACAACGACAATTAAAGTAGAAAAAGCAACGAAATCTAAATTGACAGAATTAGGTACAGCCGATCTTCCTTTCGGGAAAGTATTTACAGATCACATGTTGATTGCCGAATACGAAGATGGACAATGGAAAAGTGCAAATATATTGCCGTTTGGAAATCTTTCTATTTCTCCGGCATTAGCTTCTTTGCATTACGGACAAGCTATTTTTGAAGGAATGAAAGCGTATAAAAATGATGCTGGAGAAGTTTTTTTATTCCGTTCGTTAAGACATTATAAACGTTTAAATTTATCTGCACAAAGAATGGCAATGCCCGAAATTCCTGAAAATATTTTTATGGATGGAATAAAAGAATTGCTAAAATTGGATGCCGCTTGGGTTCCGGCTTCTGAAGGAGCAGCACTTTATATACGCCCACTTTATATTAGTACAGAATCGTCTGTTGGCGTTAAGATTTCAGAATCATATAAATTAATTATAATGATGTCGCCTGTTGGACAATATTATTCAAAACCATTGAAAGTATTGGTAGAAACTGAATATACAAGAGCTGTTGATGGCGGAATTGGTTTTGTAAAAGCAGCCGGAAATTATGGACGCTCAATGTATCCTACAAAAATGGCGAAAGAAAAAGGATACGATCAATTAATCTGGACCGATTTTGCAAGTCATAAATATGTAGAAGAATCAGGTACAATGAATTTAATGTTCGTAATAAACAATAAAATTGTAACACCTAATATTGGAGATACTATATTATCGGGAAT
>DATLTG010000309.1:0-7658 GCA_035533735.1 Bacteroidia bacterium | reverse complement strand
ATCTGCGTTATTAATTTTACGGTTTCAGTAAAAACAGTTTTCAAATCGCTGGAAACAGCAGCAGGCGCATAACGTACATATTCGCAATTATCAATTAATTGTACAATTTTTTTAATTGTTTCGTCAGTAACTTTTTTTAATTTTAATTTTTCGGTCATTTTTTCTTTCGAAAGATCGGAAACCGGAATACTTAGTTTATCACTCATATAACCGTTCAGTGCTTTTAAAACTTCATCATAAAAGGCTTCTTTATTATTTCCTTTGATATGTTTTTCGGCAAGCGACAAGCGTCTTTTAGCCATTTTTGTAGCTTTTTTACTTTTCACTAAAACCAAATCGTTATTATCTTCTACATATTTTTTTCTGAAAAACAGGAATAGAAAAAAGGCACAAATTGGCAGTGTCATTCCTGTGATAAAAAGCGCAGATCCGAAAAAATAATTTCCCGTTTTTGTCATATCCGAAAAATTAATTTTAAGAAAACGAATGTCGTTTCCAATCATTTTTACATCTTCTTTATCCACGTTGCTCATAACAGTTGCAGAAGGAGTATTGTCGCCTTTTGCAACACTTATATCAAATTCGGGAGCTGGAATAGTGATGTATTTTTTTTGATTCGGATCGAAATAACTGAAGCTGATATTATTAATTTTAAAATCGCCTTCGTGTCTTGGAATTAAAAGATAATCATACGTTTTACTACCAGAAACTCCTGTTGAAGTTACTGAAACATTGTCGTTAACTTTTGGGTCATAGCTTTCAATATCAGGTGGAAAGTTTATTTTTAGAGGATCCATTAATTTTATGTTTCCGCCTCCCGAAAGTGTTACTGTCAAATCAATAGCATCGTTGGCTTTTACTTTATTTTTGTTAATACTTGCTTTCATAGAAAAGATACCAACTGCTCCTGAAAAATCGGCAGGCTGATTTTTACTTGGCAAAGCTGTTACTGTAATTGTTATCGGATTACTTTTTACGGTGTACACTTTATCTTGATAACCACCGCCAAAAAATTGATCGAAAATACTTTGAGGTTGGCTGGTTCGTTCACGCACTATACAATCTACACTCATTGGTTCGATTGTAAGTGTTCCTGTACGTTGTGGAAAAATAAAAGTTTTTCGGATTTCTGCAACGTGATACAATGCTCCATTGTAATGTTCAGTAGTTAGTTGAATCTGACTTTTTGAAACATAATCTTGCGACCAAAAACCATCATAAGTTGGGAAATTTACATTCTGAAATCCTTTTAAATTTAAGCGCGTATATATTTTTTGAGTAACCGTAATTTGTTCTCCCAAATACACTTTTGTTTTATTAACAATAGTTTTAGCGAACAAGTTTTGTGCAATGTCTTTGGTTGGAGCACTTGCTTGTTGTTCATCTCCAGCTTGATTTTGACTTTGATTCTGATTTTGATTTTGAGCAGGAGGATTTCCTTTCACAACTGTAATTGTAATTGGATTGGAACTTATTTGATTTCCATTTACAGAAATTGAAGCTGCACCAATCGTAAATTTCCCCTCCGCACGAGCGGCAAGTATGTATGAATACGAAATGGATTGAGAAACAGTGCCATTGATAAATTGCATGCTGCTCGATTCATTCGGACCCGAATACACATTAAAATTTGATAAAGATGGTGGTGTAAAATTGCTGCCATTTGTATTTAATGAAAAACTAATTTGAAATTGTTCTCCAACGCCAACAGTTGTTTTACTTGCTGAAGCAGTAAGTTTCTGCGCCCATAAAATTGGACTTGTAAAAAGGAAAAGCAATATGAAAATTATTTTTTTCATTTACCAATTTTTTTGAATTTCTGCTTTTGTTGCAGGAGCTTTTTTCTTCGCTAATTTTTCTTGCAATTTTTTTTCATCATCATTCATAGCATCCAATAAACGTTGAGCATCTGCTTTTGATATTTGATTGTTTTGTGATTGCTGCTGTTGTTTTTGTTGATTTTTTTGATCTTGTTTCTGTTTGTCTTTATCCGATTTATTTTTTTGATCTTGTTTTTGTTTTTGCTTGTTTTTTTGATCTTGATTTTTTTTGTCTTTATCTTGTTGTTTTTTCTTGTCTTGATTTTGTTTTTGACGTAATTTTTCTTGCGCATACGCTAAGTTATAACGCGTGTCATTATCTTTTGAATTGTTAAGCAAAGAATTTTTATATGCTTTAACACTTTCTTCGTATTTTTTATCTTGCATTAATGAATTACCTAAGTTATGATAAGCTTTCGCAAGCGTTTCTTTATCTGTTTTTTGAGAGATAATGGATTGAAATTGATCGGCTGCTTCTTTGTATTTTTTTTGTTTATAATACGCATCCCCTAAATTAAAAGCTCCAGCAATATTTACTTTTTTTTGCAACGCTTTTTCATACTCTTTTTGGGCATTAGCATAATGTGCTTCGGCATATTGTTGATTTCCATCACGAATGTATTTATTGGCTTCTTGTGCATTCACTCCGTTTCCAATAAAAAATAATGCACACAATAAAACAAAAAATATTTTTTTTGAACGATGAAATAACATTATATTTTTATTATTAATTCTCATTGATTTATGATTTTTCTGTGCCAAACAAATTTAACTTTTTCCACAATTTACTTTTTCTTTCCGTAAACAAAACTTCGGCAATTAATAATAAAAGTGCAGCTGCAATAAAATATTGAAAGCGGTCTTCATAATCATTATATAAATTGCTTTCAAATGTTTTTTTACCCAATTTTTTAATGGAGGCAAGTATGGTTTGTAAACCTACATCCGAGTTAGAAGCTCTTATAAACGTTCCATTTCCTGCTGCTGCAATTTCTTCTAATGCTTGTTGATCTAATTTTGTGATAACCGTATTTCCATCTTTGTCTTTCATAAAAGTAACTTGTCCGGAACTGGCTAATGGCTGCACAGGAATAGGCGCACCTTGTTCTGTTCCCATTCCAATAGTGTTGATGACAATACCTTTTTTCGCGGCATTTTGAGCAGCAGTTACCGCATCGTCTTCATGATTTTCTCCATCAGTAATTAAAATAATAGCTTTGTTGTGATTGGCTGTATTTTGATCGTCTTTACCAAATGATTCAGAAGCTAAATCAATAGCTGTGCCAATAGCAGTACCTTGTACAGGAACCATATTGGTACTGATAGTACTCAAAAATAATTTGGCAGCTGCATAATCTGTTGTAATGGGTAATTGCACATACGCTTCTCCTGCAAATACAACAATTCCAATTCTATCGCCATTCATATTATCTATTAATTTTTCGATGGCTTCTTTGGCTTTTTCCAATCTGCTTGGATAAATATCTTCGGCATTCATACTGTTTGAAACATCTAATGCGATGATGATATCAGAACCTTGTCGTTTCATTTCTTTTAATCCATATCCTGATTGAGGATCAACAATTCCGGCTATTAAAAATAAAAATCCAATAGTTAGAAAAACGAATTTCATCCGCGCTTTGTTTTTCGAAACATCAGGTGCTAATTGCTGTATTAAACTCGTTTCTCCAAATCGTTTAAGTGCATTTTTTTTCCAACGAATCATCCACATATAAAGCAGAATAATTAGCGGGATGGCTAAAAATGCGTACAAATAATCCGGATTTCCTAATCTAAACATGTTATGGAATTCGTTTAAATACTGTGTTTTTTAATACAATTTCGAGCAACAATAAAATGGCTGCTGCTAAAGCAAAAGGTAAAAAACATTCTGCTTTATTGGTAAAATCTTTTTCTTCAATTCTTGATTTTTCCATTTTATCAATCTCCCCGTAAATACTTTTCAGCTTGTCATTATCGGTTGCTCTAAAATATTTTCCTCCTGTCATTGCGGCAATTTTTCCAAGTAAATCTTCGTCAATTTGAACATCTTGATACGCATATTGATATTGACCATTTGGAAGAATAGCAACGGGAGTAAGTGCTTTTCCTTCGGTTCCAATACCAATGGTATAAACCCGTACGCCAAAAGTTTTAGCAATTTCTGCAGCGGTAAGTGGAGCAATGGAACCCATATTATTTACACCATCCGTCATTAAAATAATTACTTTGCTTTTTGCTTTTCCGTCTTTAATACGATTAACGGCTGTTGCTAAACCCATTCCGATAGCTGTTCCATCTTCAATCATTCCAGTTTTTACAGATGAAAATAAATTTTTTATTACAGCGTGATCGGTGGTAAGCGGACAAAGTGTAAAGCTTTCGCCACTAAAAATAACCAATCCGATTTTATCGTTCGGGCGACTGTCAATGAAATCCATGGCAATAGATTTTGCAGCTTCAATACGATCTGGTTTAAAATCTTGCGAAAGCATACTACCTGAAATATCCAAAGCGATAACAATATCAATACCTTTTGTAGTAATGTTTTTGTAGCTGGAACTGGATTGCGGACGCGCCAATGCAACAATTAATAATGAAATAACGAGCATTCGCAATACAAATAAAATATGTCGGAATGGTTTTTTTAATGTTTTTTTAATTCCAGAAAATCCATCGAAAGATGACATTTGCAGTTCTGCTTCTTGCGTTTTATTTTTCCAAATATACCAAGCTAATAGTATCGGGATAATTAAAAATATCCAGAAAAATTCAGGGTTTGCAAATGATATGTCTTTAAAATAATCGAACATTATTTGGTTTCGTTACTATTGTTTTTAGTTTCTATTTCCGGTTTTTCATCCATCGGTTTTTCTACAAAAATGGTTGCTTGAACAAATTCCACTGCTTGATTTATGCTTTGTTCATTTTCGTTTTCAATGGGCTGTTCTTTCGCGAATTTTACCAAATCTGCCAAACGTAATAATTGTTTTAATTTAATTTTATCAGATGAAGTAATTTCAACATTGTTTCGCAAATTGTAAACAATTTCATCGGTTGTTTGTTCTTGTGCATTTACATCAAAACGATTGTCTATATATTCGCGAATAGTATCGGAAATACTACTGTAATAGAGTTTCAAATTTCCTTGTTGCCAAATTTTTTCCGCTCGAATTTTTTGTAATTTTTCAAAAGCAATAATATGCGGAGGAATTTTTGGTTTCGGTTTTTCAATCACCACAGGTTTCTTTTTCAGGAATCGTTTGGTAAGCAAAACAATTAAAATAATAATTGCCAATGCACCCAATCCCCATAAAATATAAGGGATAACTTCTTTAATGCTGAAAGGCACATTCATTGGGGCTTTTATGTCTTTAATGGCTTTAGTTGTATCAACGGGAACGGTTTGCACTTGTAACAACATCGCATCGGTTTGTTGAATGTTGGAAGTGTCTCCGTTAATCACAAATTTAAAAGGCGGAATGGCGTAATAACCAGAATCGAAAGAGGTAATGGTAAGAATTTGTTTTTGTATAAATCCATAAGGATCGCTGCTATCAGGAATAATAGTGTCTATTTTACTTTTACTTACTATTTGCACTTTTCCTACAATTGTGTCGGCTAATTGCGGAAATAAAATTTTTACTTTGCCTTTATCCAAGCGATATTTTACAGAAAGTTGGAGTTGTGTTTGCTCTCCTATTTTAATTACGTTACTGTCTAACTTAGCAGAAACAGTAACATTTTGAGCCATCGCTGCAGAAAAAATAAAAGCGCAGCAAATAATCAATGCGGTTTTTATTTTCTTGAAAATATTTTTTTCGAAGCTCATTTTATTTATCTCTTTTCTTAAACAAATTTGTTAATGGTTTGATATATGATTCGGAAGTATTGATATGAGCCACATCTACACCACTTTTGTTGAATATTTCTTTTAAATAGATTTCTTTTTTTTGCGCATTGGCAGCATAATTTTCGCGAACTTTTTTATCGGAAGTATTTATCCAAGTAAGTTCGCCATTTTCTGCATTTACAAGTTTTACTAAGCCAACATCAGGCAATTCATTTTCTCTGGTATCGTAAATTCGGAGTGCTACTAAATCGTGTTTTTTATTGGCAATTTTTAACGCATCGGTATAATTATTTCCAATAAAATCGGAAATGATAAAAGCAATGCTTCGTTTTTTAATTACATTATTTAAATAGCGTAATGCCAATTCAATATCGGTTCCTTTATGTTCGGGTTTAAAATTAATAAGCTCGCGAATAATGCGTAAAATATGTCCACGCCCTTTTTTAGGTGGAATAAATTTTTCAATCACATCACTAAAAAAAATCACACCAATTTTATCATTGTTTTGAATGGCAGAAAAGGCAAGAACAGCACATAACTCCGTAATCAAATCTTGCTTTAATTGTTTATGCGAACCAAATTGTCCGGAAGCACTTACATCCACTAAAAGTGTAACGGTAAGCTCTCTTTCTTCTTCAAAAATTTTTACAAAAGGGTGATTAAAACGAGCTGTAACATTCCAGTCTATTGCACGAATGTCATCACCAGGCTGATATTCGCGCACTTCGCTAAAAGCCATACCGCGACCTTTAAAAGCACTGTGGTATTCTCCAGAAAAAATCTGGTTAGAAAGACCACGTGTTTTTATTTCAATCTTTCTGACTTTCTTTAATAATTCGCTCGTTTCCATTACTAAACACAACTAAAATTTTTGGATGAAGGATTTTGGATTTTAAAAAATAAAATTCCTAAATCTTTAATTTTTAACTACGGAACTTCAATGGTATTTAAAATTTCATTGATGATATTTTCGGAAGTAATATTTTCTGCTTCCGCTTCGTAAGTTAAACCGATTCGATGGCGCAAAACATCCTGACAAATAGCGCGTACATCTTCGGGAATTACATAACCTCTGCGTTTTATAAAAGCATACGCTTTTGATGCAAGTGCTAAATTTATACTGGCTCTTGGCGAACCTCCAAAGCTAATTAGTGCAGCAAATTTATCCAATTTGTATTCTTTCGGATATCGTGTTGCAAATACAATGTCAACAATATATTTTTCGATTTTTTCATCCATATAAACATCGCCAACTACTTTTCTGGCAGATAAAATATCTTCAGGTTTCAATACGCAATTTGGAACCGGAAAAGCTTCCGCCATATTTTGACGAATAATTTTTCGTTCGTCTTCTTTGTTGGGATAACCGATAACCACTTTCATCATAAAACGATCTACTTGTGCTTCTGGCAAAGGATAAGTACCTTCTTGTTCCACCGGATTTTGAGTGGCAAGCACTAAAAATGGTTCCGGTAATTTAAAAGTTTGATCACCAATAGTAACTTGTCTTTCTTGCATCGCTTCTAAAAGTGCACTTTGCACTTTTGCTGGAGCACGATTAATCTCATCTGCTAAAATAAAATTGGAAAAAATAGGTCCTTTACGAACGGTAAATTCTTCCTTTTTTTGATTGTAAATCATTGTTCCAACCAAATCGGCAGGTAGCAAATCGGGCGTAAATTGGATGCGACTAAAATCGGCTTTAATTGTTGATGCCAATGATTTTATGGCAAGCGTTTTTGCTAAACCTGGTACACCTTCCAACAAAATATGTCCGTTTGAAAGTAAACCAATAAGTAAACGTTCCACCATGTATTTTTGACCAACGATTACTTTGTCCATTTCCATCGTTAGCAAATCTACAAAGGCACTTTCTTTTTGAATTCGCTCGTTTAATTCTTTGATGTCTGTCATGTTAATTTAGTTTTTATTGTGTCGCAAAAATAGGGTTATAGTCCTTATACAGCAAAGGATTGCTTGTTAAA
>DATLTG010000308.1:0-2264 GCA_035533735.1 Bacteroidia bacterium | reverse complement strand
ACCTGAATTTTATAAAAGCGCAGTTATCGCTAAAATAAAAGAAAAGCGCAAATTAGAAGATCCGAAAAAAAAAGATTTTTCGCCTACTTTACTTGATTTAGGAAGTATCCGATTTTATATTGCACGCCATTTTGGTTTTTGTTATGGAGTTGAAAATGCCATTGAAACTGCTTTTAAAGCCATCGAAGAAAATCCGGATAAAAAAATTTTTTTGCTCAGCCAAATGATTCACAATCCAGAAGTAAATAAAGATTTAACGGAAAGAGGAGTTCAATTTATTATGGATACTTCAGGAGCACAAATTATTCCTTGGGAAAACCTACAACCAAATGATATTGCTATTATTCCAGCTTTCGGAACTACATTGGAAATAGAATCCAAATTAAAAACCATTGGTTTAGAACTGCAAAAATACAATACTACTTGTCCTTTTGTTGAACGCGTTTGGAAAAAATCCGAAAAATTAGGACAAGAAAATTATACCATTATTATTCACGGAAAACACAATCACGAAGAAACGCGCGCTACCTTTTCGCACAGCGAAATTAATTCGCCTTGTATCATTATTAAAAATATGGAAGAGGCTAAAAAATTAGCGGATTTTATTCTAAAAAAAATAAATTTAGAAACCTTTAATTTGTTTTTCCAGAATCGTTATTCCGCCAATTTTGATCCTGAAAAAGAATTGGAAAAAATTGGTGTTATCAACCAAACCACCATGTTAGCAACAGAAACGCAAGAAATTGCTGACTTCCTTAAAAAGACAATGATTGAAAAATATGGTATCGAAGAATTAAAAAATCATTTTGCTGATACACGCGATACGCTTTGTTATGCAACTAATGAAAATCAGGAAGCAACCTATCAACTATTAAAAAAAGAAGCTGATTTGGCAATTGTAGTGGGTGGTTACAACAGCTCTAATACATCACATATTGTTGAACTTTGCGAACAAAAATTGCCTACTTATTTTATTTCTTCAGCAGATGAAATAATTTCGAATGAAAAAATTAAACATTATAATTATCACAAACGAGAACAATTGAGCACAGAAAATTATCTTCCTAATAAAAATCCAATTACTATTTTACTTACCAGTGGCGCTTCTTGTCCGGATGCTGTGATTGAAAAAGTTCTTAAAAAACTAACTTCTTTTTTTGAAAACGAAAAGATATTGGAGAATGCTTTGGATAAATTATAAATTGAAAAACATTTTCAATATATAAATTCCCCTACTTCACTTTTTATAGTGAGTTTTTTTTCTGCTGAAGCTTCTACAAAGCCTATTATTTGTGCATCAATTCCAAAAGATTTTGAAATTTCAATAATGCTTTGTGCGTGTTCTTTCGGTAAATAAATTTCCATTCGATGTCCCATATTAAAAACTTTATACATTTCTTTCCAATCTGTTTTCGATTGTTCTTGAATTAGTTGAAACAAAGGAGGAATCGGAAAAAAATTATTTTTCACAATATGTAATTTATCTACAAAATGTAAAATCTTTGTTTGTCCACCACCGCTGCAATGCACCATTCCATGAATATTTTTGCGATGTGTATCCAATATTTTTTTTATTACTGGCGCATACGTTCGTGTTGGTGAAAGCACTAATTTCCCTACTGTTGTTTCAATTTGCGTTTTATCGTACTGAAAAATAATTTTTTCATTCAGCTTTTTTTGTCCGCTGTAAACGAGATCAAACGGAACGGCAGCATCATAACTTTCAGGATATTTTTTAGCAATATTTTTTTCAAAAACATCATGTCTGGCTGAAGTTAAACCATTACTTCCCATTCCAGCATTGTATTCTGTTTCGTAAGTAGCTTTTCCGTAAGAAGCTAATCCAACAATTACATCGCCCGCTTTTATATTTGCATTGTCAATCACATCGCTACGTTTCATTCGGCAAACAACTGTTGAATCAACAATTAAAGTCCGCACCAAGTCGCCTACATCAGCGGTTTCTCCACCTGTTGAATAAATTCCGATTCCATATTTTCTTAGTTCTTCGAGTAATTCTTCCGTTCCATTAATTATCGCAGAAATAATTTCTCCGGAAATAAGATTTTTATTTCGTCCAATAGTAGATGAAAGCAAAATATTATCCGTTGCGCCAACACAAAGCAAATCGTCTGTATTCATCACCACCGCATCTTGTGCAATTCCTTTCCAAACAGACATATCACCGGTTTCTTTCCAATATGTATAAGCTAAAGATGATTTTGTCCCAGCCCCATCAGCGTGCATAACAACACAGTATTCAT
>DATLTG010000307.1:0-2077 GCA_035533735.1 Bacteroidia bacterium | reverse complement strand
GGTTCCCGGAATCGTTTTAATATAACCTACTTCATCTAAATTCAACCATTTTTTAAAAATAGCAGTATTTGGCTGATGACCAATTGCAACAAAGAAGCCAGTAATCGTTAATGTGCGTTCTTCTTTTGTTTTATTATTGATAACTAAAGCACCTGTAACACCCTTGTCTCCCAGAATTTCTTTCGTTTCGTGATTGTATAAAATTTCAATATTGGCAGTGTTTTTCACACGATGTTGCATAGTTTTAGAAGCACGCATTTCTTCTTTTCTAACAATCATATAAACTTTACGACATAATTTTGCCAAATAAGTAGCTTCTTCAGCGGCTGTATCGCCTGCTCCAACTATGGCGACATCTTGTCCTTTAAAAAAGAAACCATCGCAAACAGCACAAGCAGAAACGCCAAAACCATTAAATTTTTGTTCGGATGGCAGACCCAACCATTTTGCGGAAGCACCAGTTGCAATGATAACGCTATCTGCTAAAATAGTTTTATTTTCATCAATGGTAACTTTATGTGGAAGTGCTGAAAAATCAACAGCAGTAGCTAAACCGAAACGAATATCTGTTCCAAAACGTTCAGCTTGGGCTTTAAAATCTTCCATCATTTTCGGACCGTGAGTTCCTTGCGGATAACCTGGATAATTTTCTACTTCGGTAGTAATTGTTAATTGTCCTCCTGGCTGTAAACCTTCGTACATAACAGGTTTCATATCCGCACGAGCGGCATAAATAGCGGCAGTATATCCAGCAGGACCAGAACCGATGATCAAACACTTAACTCTTTCTAATTCTTCGCTCATAAAAATATTTTTTTAGATTGCAAAGATACGAAATAGAGATTTATTTGTGTCGCTTTTTTTATGGTATTAAATTATTTTTGCTATTTCCTGTTTTTTTAAGCTCTCGGATGAAATTGCAAAATATTTTCGCGCAAATACGAGCGATCTAAATGCGTATAAATTTCGGTAGTTGTAATAGATTCGTGTCCCAGCATTTCTTGCACAGCACGCAAATCAGCGCCACCTTCAATTAAATGGGTTGCAAAGGAATGTCTAAATGTATGCGGACTAATTTTTTTCTTCAAACCAATTTTTTCAGCCAAAGCTTTGATGATTAAAAAAACCATCACGCGCGAAATTTTTGTACCTCTACGATTTAAAAATAAAATATCCTCGTTTCCTTTTTTAATAGCAATGTGACAACGGATATTTTCTTGATACAAACGAATCTGCTTTTTCGCAGATTTTCCAATAGGAATAAGTCGCTCCTTATTTCCTTTTCCTACAGTTTTTATAAAATCGGTATCAAAAAATAAATCCGAAATTTTTAACGTAGTCAATTCCGAAACGCGTAATCCGCAACCATAAAGCGTTTCCAAAATTGCTTTGTTTCGTTGTCCTTCTGGTTTTGATAAATCAATGGCATTTATCAATTTGTTTATTTCTTCAATATTTAAGGTGTCAGGTAATTTTCGCCCAATTTTAGGCGCTTCCAATAAAGCAGCCGGATTATTTGTAATGCGATTTTCCATCAACAAATAATTGTAAAAAGCTTTTATTCCAGATAAAATTCGCGCATGCGAAGTTGCCGACAAACCAATATCGTGAAGCGTTTTTAAGAATTCGCGAAGCTCTGTAATTTTAACACTTTCAGGTTCCAACAAACTGTTTTTATGTTCCAAAAAAACGCGCAATTTTTCCACATCGTGCAAATATGCTTCAATCGAATTTTCAGATAAAGAACGTTCCAATTGCAAATACGCCTTGAAACCATTCATGCTCACTTTCCAGTTCATTGGATTTTATTATTTTTACACAGCATAAAATTACGCTTTATCTCCTTTCTTATGAAAATAATCATTATCAACGGTCCAAACTTAAATTTACTTGGCATTCGTGAGCAATCGGTTTATGGAGAAGTCTCTTTTGACGATTTTTTTAAAACGCTGAAAAGTAATTTTTCTACTATCGAACTTTCTTATTTTCAATCGAATGTAGAAGGCGAATTAATAAATAAAATTCAAGAAACAGGTTTTAGTTTTGACGGAATTATTTTAAATGCCGGAGCTTATAC
>DATLTG010000306.1:0-3968 GCA_035533735.1 Bacteroidia bacterium | reverse complement strand
TCCTTTACAGGAGGAAATTATCCAATCGGTTTTGGATGGAAAAGATACGCTCGCATTACTTCCAACTGGTGGCGGAAAATCTGTTTGCTTTCAAGTTCCAGCTCTTTTTCAAGAAGGAATTTGCATTGTTATTTCGCCTTTAATTGCGTTGATGCAAGATCAAGTAGAAAGTCTGAAACAAAAAGAAATTCCAGCAATAGCCATTACTTCTGCGATGCAAAAAAGAGAAATTGACATTGCATTGGACAATTGCATTTATGGAAATATTAAATTTTTGTACCTCTCGCCCGAACGTCTCGAAACAGAAATTGTACGTGTGCGCATTCAAAAAATGAAAATTAATTTAATTGCTGTGGACGAAGCGCATTGTATTTCGCAGTGGGGTTACGATTTTCGTCCTGCCTATTTACACATTGCCGAACTGCGAGAGTTGATTCCCAATGCTCCTGTTTTGGCGCTTACCGCAACGGCTACCAAACAAGTAGTGAAAGATATTCAGCATAAATTAGTATTTAAATCAGAAAATATATTTCAAAAAAGTTTCGAGCGAAAAAATATTTCGTACAGCGTTATTAATGACGAAAATAAATTGGAGCGCTTAAAAAAAATTGTTGCGAATGTTCCGGGAAGTGGAATTATTTATGTTCGAAATAGAAAAAAAACACAAGAAATCTCTCGCTTTTTAAATCAATATAAATTGGAAGCCGATTTTTATCATGCCGGATTATCTAATTCGGAACGATCGATAAAACAAGAAAATTGGAAAAAAAATAACAGACGCATCATTGTTTGTACCAACGCTTTCGGGATGGGAATTGATAAACCTGACGTGCGTTTTGTTGTGCATGTTGATATGCCAGATTGCATCGAATCGTATTTTCAGGAAGCGGGTAGGGCAGGACGTGATGAACAGAAAGCATACACTGTTTTGTTGTATTCCGAAAACGACCGCTTTGAGTTAGAACGCAGTATTAACAATAGTTTTCCGGATATTGAAACGATAAAAAAAATATATCAATCGCTTGGCAATTATTTTCAATTAGCTGTTGGCAGCGGAAAATTTGCCACTTTCGATTTTGATATTTCTGATTTTTGCAATCGTTTCGAACTGAATGCTTTTCATGTTTTCAGTACATTAAAAATTTTAGAAAAAGAAGAATATCTTACCGCTACAGACGCGCTGTATCAACCTTCTCGCATCCACGTAAGTGTAAATAAAGAAGAGTTGTATAAATTTCAGGTTGCCAATTCGGGTTACGATAATTTTATAAAATTAGTACTGCGTTCCTATTCGGGATTGTTTGATGGTTTTGTAAAAATAAATGAAAAAGAATTAGCGAATAGAGCCGAAATAAGTAAACAAAAAGTGGTGGAATTATTACTGCATTTAGATAAAATTAATTTGTTGGCTTACGTTCCGCAAACAGATTTACCGCAAATCAGTTATACTAAAGAACGTTTGCCTATTTCCGATTTAATCATTTCAAAAGCACACTTATCTGTACAAAAAGAAAACGCTGTAAAGCGTGTGGAATGGATGTTATATTATGCAACAAGTAAACATAAATGCCGCAGCCGTTTGTTGCTTTCTTATTTTGGTGAAACAGAAACTTACCGTTGTGGAATTTGCGATGTATGTATCGAACGGAATAAATTAGACTTGAGCGATTTGGAATTTGAAACGATAAAAGATGCGTTGAAAAAAGAATTGTTGCAACACGAATTATTGCTGAACGAATTGGTAAATAGCGTAAAAAATTATCGTGATGATAAAGTGATTAAAGTAATTCAATGGCTGTTGGATAACGACAAATTGGCTTACAACCATCAAAATAAATTGCATTGGAAAAAATAATTATTTGGAAGAAAAAAAACGATATATTTGATTTTGAAAAGAATGACTTTTTTAGATATTTAAACAAGTTAGTGGTAAGGCTACTGAGACAGTGTATCGAAAAGACAAATCTAAAAACTATTAATATTGAGAGATTTATACAAAGCACCATTTGACGGAAAAACATGACTAATTTAGAAACGTTAAATCGAATTAAAAGGCTCACAATTTCAGCATTAGTTGCTGACGATATATTAATGGGGGTTTTAGTTCTAAAAGGAGGAAATGCTTTAGAATTGGCTTATGACATTACAAATAGGGGAAGTGTTGATATTGATTTCTCTATGGAGAAAGACTTTTCAGAAATAGAAAAAGAAAGGCTATTAAATCAAATTTCATACTTGCTAAATAATGAATTCTCGAAAGAAGATTTAGTCGCCTTTGATATTTTCTTTTCTGATAAACCACAAAAAATAAATGATGCTGTAAAATCATTCTGGGGAGGTTATCTTTTAGAATTTAAGATAATTCATAAAAAGAAGTTTGATGACCTCAATGGGAATCTGGATTCCATTAGGAGAAATGCTGTTCCTTTACAATCAGACAACTCAACTAAATTTACAGTTGACATTAGTAAGTATGAATATGTTACTAATAAAAGACCAAAGGATATAGAAGGTGCTGTTGTATATGTTTACTCTCCAGAAATGTTGGCGTTAGAAAAACTCAGAGCCCTTTGCCAACAAATTTTGAGTTACAAAGAGGTTGTATTTAGCATGACTCCACGTTCAAGAGCAAGAGATTTTTATGACATTTATAATCTAACCGAATCATTTTCTATTAATTTCCAATTACCAGATAACCTTGAGCTTTGTAATCATATTTTTGAAGCAAAGCGAGTTCCATTAACTTACATATCACTGCTGCCTATGCAGCGTGAATTTCATAGACAAAGTTGGGAAAGTGTTATAAATACTGTAAATCAGAAAGAAAACCTAAAGAGTTATGACTTTTATTTTGATTATGTAGTTAGTATTTTCAAGCATTTATATTAAAGTCCTTTAGGATAATACAACTTCCATTTTTCGGAAAATTCTTTATTTCGTATATCGTAGGTTAGGTAAAAGTTAAACTTCATATCCTTTTTAAAATGTTCAATTTCAGTTTCACTGTAGCCAGCTTTTTCCATGTAAAAACCAATCACTTGATGATAAGGATAAATAAAATCAATTTGAGTTAGATAGTTTGCAAGTTTTGTTGCACTTATTTTTCCCTTAGCACGTTTATACGCTTCTAATACCTCAAATACCCCACCTGCATAAACGGGTCTTACAGAAATATCTATTAAGGTTCTTTCAATATCTGTAAATTCAAAACTTTGTTCTCCGTCTGTTTTTTTCTTCACACCAAGTTTATTTGTAAACTTCCCATTTATTAGAATTATTTTTTTTTCTAAAAACGAAAAAGATACCAAACTTTTTCTTTGACTTACTTTAAATGCCTTATCAATAGATTGCTGCATGAGAATATTATCACTTCTATTATAACTTGCTGTAGATTTATGTTCAAAATTCAAATAAATTATTTTAGGAATCTGCAAGGTTAGCTGGTGTAAATAAAGTGCTGAATAATGAGAAAAATAAGAATCGCTTTTTAGCCCCGATATTATCGTAAATTCATCTTTTGATTTCCAAGAATAGATTGTTTTGCTTTCGTTAGAACCACTTATGAATGTGTTTTCAATAAAAATTTTTCTAATTACGAGATAAGCCAGTACTTGACTAGCATACTTATTACTGGGAACATTCCAACTATCTTTATATTTATTAAATACCTCTCTGAATTTATTTTCAGTAAATGATTTTAATTCATACTTATCAAAAAAATCTTCAATAAGTTCAAATGAAGAATCTAATTTTTTTTTTCTACCCATTATTATAAACGATGCAAAGCATATATGCTTTGCATCGTCAAAATTATGAATTATTTTTCACAAATCCAATTTTTTTTTAATATATTTTTAAAATGGATTAGATGTTTGATAATCAATAGACTAAAAACGATTTGTTAGATATATTATTAATCATATATGATTAATATATGCAAATATACAGTTTTTTTAGAATACTAATAA
>DATLTG010000305.1:0-2533 GCA_035533735.1 Bacteroidia bacterium | reverse complement strand
AACTCTTTCCAGTATTCGCCACACAATTGATACTAACAATGAATTTTACAATGCCGAAAAAGATTTTTACGATAATAACGGACCTGCAGTTGAAGGTTTAATAAGCGAATATTACAAAGCATTGATAAAATCGCCACATCGTTCGGGATTAGAAAAAGAATACGGAAAACAATTGTTTACAATTGCTGAAATGTCGGTGAAAACTTTTTCTCCGGAAATTATTGAAGACCTTCAGAAAGAAAATCAATTAGGTAGCGAATACACAAAAATATTAGCTTCTGCGAAAATAAATTTTGACGGAAAAGAATTAAATCTTTCTGATTTAGCAAAATATACTTCTTCTGATAATCGCGAAACGCGCCAAAATGCGAACAAAAAGAAATATGAATTTTTTACGGAACACGCTTCTGAATTAGATAGGATTTACGATGATTTAGTAAAAACCAGACATAAAATGGCGCGTAAATTAGGTTTCAAAAATTTTGTAGAAATGGCTTACTTCCGAATGTTGCGAAGCGATTACAATTCGGAAATGGTTGCCTTTTATCGTCAACAAGTAGAAAAATTTATTGTGCCGATTGCAACTAAACTTCGTCAGAAACAAGCGGAACGATTGGGCTTAAATAAATTAAAATATTACGATGAAGCAGTTGATTTTAAAACAGGAAATGCAGCACCTAAAGGTGATGCAGATTGGATTTTGAAAAATGCTGTAAAAATGTATTCGGAGCTTTCTCCTGAAACAAAAGTGTTTTTTGATCACATGGTGAATGATGAAATGATGGATTTGGTTTCTCGTAAAGGAAAAGCTGGAGGCGGATATTGTACGTATATTGGAGCTGAAAAAAGTCCGTTTATTTTTTCTAATTTTAATGGAACAAAGCACGATATTACAGTTCTTACACACGAAGCCGGACACGCATTTCAGGCATATTCAAGCCGGAATTTATCCGTTCCGGAATATTTTTTTCCAACCTATGAAGCTGCCGAAATACATTCGATGAGTATGGAATTTATTACTTGGCCTTGGATGGATTTATTCTTTAAAGAAGAAACAGAAAAATTCAAATTTTCGCATTTGAGTAGTTCTCTTTTGTTTTTACCTTATGGAGTTGCTGTTGATGAGTTTCAACATTGGGTGTATGAAAATTATGAAGCTACGCCTGCTGAAAGAAATACCGCATGGAGAAATATCGAGAAAAAATATATGCCACATCGCGATTATGATGGAAACGAATTTTTAGAAAAAGGTGGTTTTTGGCAACAACAACAACACATTTACAGAAGTCCATTTTATTATATTGATTACACACTTGCTCAAATTTGTGCTTTTCAATTTTGGAAAAAATCAACTGAAAATAGAACCGAAGCATTAGCAGATTATACTAAACTTTGTAAAGAAGGCGGCAGTCATTCGTTTTTAAAATTGGTTGAAATTGCCAAATTAGTTTCGCCATTTAGCGGAGGTTGTTTGGAATCTGTTGCCAATGAAGTAAATAATTGGCTGGAAAAAGTAGATGACTCGAAATTTTAATTCTTATGGAAATTTCCGCTGACAAAAAAAGTGGTCAGTACAGAGCCAACATTCAATTGGGAATGGAAGTAAACATTGTACTAAAAAGAGATCAAAAAACCGGCAAACGCACCAATGGAAAAGTCCGTTGGATACTCACCAGTAAACCTTTTCATTCGCACGGCATAAAAGTAATGCTCGAAACTCGACAAGTTGGAAGAGTGCAGGAAATTGTAGGGTGAATTTTTTAATTAAGTTTAAAAAGGATAGGACTGAAATAACGAATTAGTAAATTACATAGGGACAATTTGTCCCTATGTAGAGTTGTTTTAACAAAAGAAAAATTAAAAATATTGAAAGTAGATAGAGATTTTTATTACTTTGCAACTGAATAAGTAGATATGTTTTCAAACGAATTAGCAACCAAATTGATTAATCTTTCCAAAGAAATTGATGGAGGAACAATGTCCATAAATTTATTGGATGAAAAAACTCGTTTGATTTTAAATAATGTTAATGAACCTGAATACCTTTTTTTGTTTGAAGTAACATCACATAAGAAAATTACATTCAAAATATCATTACATAACCAAGAAGATAACACAAAAGAAGGATTAATGAGAATTGATTATAAAGGAGGACACAAAAATCCTGAAGGCATAAATGCTTTTGTGCCAGAAGTTGTGAAACCTTATATTGGTTACTTTTTTCAAAATGAACCCCACATTCACGTTTATGTTGAAGGATTTAAAGACCTTGCTTGGGCGGTACCTTTATCAGTTTACAAATTTCCTGTATTAGATATAAACAACACAGAAGATTTTACGAGTGCTATTAATGCCTTCGCAAAAGAAATAAATATAGTTACGCCATTTGTAATTCAAAACACATTATTATGAGTTGGGTAAATCCATTAATACAAGACTATTATAACTGGCTTAAAAGCAAGACTGTTATACTCCCAGACGATAAAACCGAATGGGTAGCAATTCAAACGCCTTTTATTGGCTTGTTCAATGA
>DATLTG010000304.1:0-4484 GCA_035533735.1 Bacteroidia bacterium | reverse complement strand
TGAAATAAAAACTACCTTCGCATCCTCAATGAATACGGACGAAAAATACATGAAACGTTGCCTCGAATTGGCAACTAAAGGTTTTGGAAAAACAGCACAAAATCCAATGGTTGGATGTGTTATCGTTCACGATGGTAAAATTATTGGAGAAGGTTTTCACGAAAAATTTGGCGAAGCACATGCTGAAGTAAATGCCATAAATGCAGTGAAAAATAAAGCACTTTTACCAAAATCGAAACTTTATGTGAATCTGGAACCTTGCTCACATTTCGGAAAAACGCCTCCTTGCGCAGATTTAATTTTAAAGTATAAAATTCCTTACGTCATCATTGGAAATTTAGATCCCAACAAATTGGTAAAAGGCAAAGGCATTGAAAAATTAATTAAAAACGGTTGCGATGTAAAATTGGGAATCTTGGAAAATGAATGTCGTATTTTAAATAAACGCTTTTTTACTTTTCATGAAAAAAAACGTCCGTTTATTATTTTAAAATGGGCACAAACTGCCGATGGATTTATTGATAAAAAAAGAACTTTGAATGATGGACAAAAACCGTTGCAGATAAGCAATAAAAATTCGTTAAATCTTTCGCATAAATGGCGAAGTGAAGAACAAAGTATTTTAATTGGCACTAACACTGCTTTACTTGATAATCCTAAACTTACAGCAAGAATAAAAAATGGAAAAAATCCAATTCGGATTGTTTTAGATAAAGATTTACGGATTCCTAAAAATAATTTTTTATTGGATGATTCCACACCTACTTTTGTATTTACTGCTAAACAAAAAAAGGACACTAAAAAGACTGTTTTTGTTAAAATAGATTTCAATAAAAATATTTTGAAACAGACGATGAAAGAGCTGTATCAACAAAATATTATTTCGGTAATTGTTGAAGGTGGTTCTCAATTATTACATAGTTTTATCAATGAAAATTTATGGGATGAAGCACGTATTATTGTTTCTCCCAAAAAAATAAAAAGCGGAATAAATGCTCCACTTTTTTCGGAAAAAATAATTTTTCCAGCTAAAACAAAAAAAGATTTACTTTTTTATTTCACCAATAATCACTAAAATTTATGGAACTATTAAAAAAATTATGCAGCATTCATGCACCTTCTGGAAACGAATCGGCAATGACCAATTTTGTGTTGGATTATGTAAAAAAGAACAGTAAAAATTGGAAATCAAAACCTGTAATACATTCAGGAAAAGGTTTTCAGGATTGCATTGTGTTGGTTTTCGGAAAACCGAGAACTGCTATTTTCGCACACTTAGATTCTATTGGTTTTACCGTTCGCTACGGAAAAGAATTGGTAAAAATTGGCGGACCAAGAACAAAAAATAATTACGCGCTAACGGGTTCCGATAGCAAAGGAAAAATTGAATGCAAACTGAAAGTGGATGCCAAAGAAAATATTTCCTACGTTTTTAATCGCGAAATAGAACGAGGAACTGATTTGGTTTTCAAAACTAATTTCAGAGAAGACAAAAATTTTGTTCAATGTTGCTATATGGACAACCGCTTAGGTGTTTGGAATGCCCTGAAAGTAGCAGAAACATTGAAAGATGGAATCATTGCTTTTTCTTGTTGGGAAGAACATGGTGGCGGAAGTGTGGAATATTTAGGTCGTTTTATTTATGAAAAATACAATGTTAGTCAGGCTTTAATTTCTGATATTTCATGGATTACAAATGGCGTTCAACATGCAAAAGGTCCAGTTATTTCGATGCGCGACAGAGGAATTCCTCGTAAATCATACATCAATAAAATAATCGAAATCGCTAAAAAAAGTAACGTTCCTTTTCAACTTGAAGTAGAAGGTTCAGGAGGTAGTGACGGACTTTCTTTGCAACATTCTCCTTATCCTTTTGATTGGTGTTTTGTAGGCGCAGCAGAAGAAAACGTTCATTCTCCAGATGAAAAAGTACACAAAAAAGACATCGAATCAATGGTAAATTTATATAAGGTATTGATGGAAAAACTCTGAGAATGTGCTGAAAATGGAAATGCTTTGTTAGTTTTGCAGCCTTTCAGAAAAAAAATTTCGAAATAAAAATATTTAAAAATTATGATTAGTACCTCCAATTTATCACTTCAATTTGGCAAACGCGTTTTGTTTGATGAAGTGAATATTAAATTCACTCCCGGAAATTGTTATGGAATTATTGGTGCCAATGGTGCTGGAAAATCTACTTTTTTAAAAATTTTATCAGGTGAAATTGATCCTACCAAAGGTCAGGTTATTACAGTTCCCGGTCAGCGTTTAGCGGTTTTAAATCAAGACCATTTTGCATTTGATGAAGTAAATGTATTGCAAACCGTTTTAATGGGACACACAAAACTTTGGAAAATTATTCAGGAAAAAGATGCCGTTTATGCCAAAAGTGATTTCAATGATGCAGATGGAATTCGTGCTTCGGAATTAGAAACAGAATTTGCAGAAATGAATGGCTGGAATGCAGAAAGCGAAGTAGCAGCCTTACTTAGCGGATTAGGCGTAAAAGAAGAAGGTCATCAAAAAGTAATGAAAGAATTGAGTGGAAAAGAAAAAGTGCGTGTTTTATTAGCCCAAGCTTTATTCGGAAATCCGGATATTTTATTATTAGATGAACCGACAAATGATTTGGATATTGAAACCATTTCGTGGCTTGAAAATTTTTTGGCAGGTTTTGAAAACACTGTCATTGTAGTTTCTCACGATAGACATTTTTTAGATTCGGTTTGTACGCATATCGCAGATATTGATTTCGGAAAAATAAATTTGTATTCTGGAAACTATACATTTTGGTATCAATCCAGTCAATTGGCATTGAAACAAAAATCAGATCAAAACAAAAAAGTGGAAGATAAACGCAAAGAACTACAAGATTTTATTGAACGATTCAGCGCCAACGCTTCTAAATCCAGACAAGCAACAAGCAGAAAAAAATTATTAGAAAAATTAACTGTTGATGAAATAAAACCTTCTACCAGAAAATATCCAGGAATTATTTTTAGACAAGAACGTGAAGCTGGCGATCAGCTTTTAACTGTTGAAAAATTAAGTAAATCCATTGACGGAAAAAAATATTTTTCAAATGTAAATTTCACGCTTCACAAAGGCGATAAAATTGCTTTTTTGGCAATAGAAAGAATTGCAGTTACAACATTATTTCAAATTTTCGCAAATGAAATAAAAGCTGATTCGGGAGAATGTATTTGGGGTTCAACAATTACAACTGCTTATTTACCGAACGAAAACGCACACTATTTTAACGAATCGCTGAATTTAATTGATTGGTTGCGACAATTTTCGAAAGATAAAGACGAAACTTTTATTCGTGGATTTTTGGGAAAAATGCTTTTCTCGGGAGAAGAAACACTCAAAAAAACCACAGTACTTTCCGGTGGAGAAAAAGTACGTTGCATGCTTTCGCGAATGATGTTGTCGAATGCAAACGTGTTGATATTTGACGAACCTACCAATCATTTGGATTTGGAATCGATTACCGCACTTAACAATTGTTTGAGAGATTTTAAAGGCACTATTTTATTCACTTCTTTCGACCACGAATTGGTTCAAACTATTGCCAATCGAGTTATTGAATTAACACCAAAAGGAATTATTGATAAAGTAATGACTTATGATGAGTTTCTGGAAAATACGGCAGTTGATTTAGTGAGAGAAGGTTTAAATAAAAGTAAATAGACTAATTATTTACCAATAATTTTTTTGCGATGTGTTACTCCCCAATTTCTTAATTCGGTAAACACTTTTTCCAACGATTTTCCGTGTTCTGTAATGGTATATTCAACAGTTGGAGGAAACGTATCATAAACAGTTCGTTTAATAAGTTGATTCATTTCCAAATCTTTTAACTCCTTCGACAGCATTTTATCCGTTATGCCATCCAACTCTTTAGAGATTTGCTTAAAACGTTTCACTCCAAATGTTAATGAAATAATAATGGGGAGTTTCCATTTGCCATTCAATACATCCAAAGCATCTCTAACAGGTGCAATTATTCCAGTACATTCTTTTTGGGTGCGTTCTTTTTTAATTTTTGTTGCCATTGCTTGCTATGTTTATTACTATCTAAAAAGATATCGCTATCTATTTAGATAGTACTATAAATTATATAGCAAATATAAATAAATTTGTATCGTAAATATCTTTTATATAAAAACATATTAAAAAAACAAAATGGAAACAACAAAATGGGTATTAGATCCCACACATTCAGAAATGCAATTTAAAGTGAAACACTTAATGATTTCGACTGTTACTGGACAGTTCAATAAATTTGAAGGCAGCTTTGAAACGGAAGATGAAAATTTTTCAGCCGCAAAAGCTCAAATTAGTATTGATGTAAATTCAATAAGCACCAATAACGAACAACGCGATGGTCATTTAAAAACAGCCGATTTTTTCGACATGACAAATTTTCCAAAAATTACTTTTGTTTCAGAAAAACTAATGAAAACAGATGATGAAAATTA
>DATLTG010000303.1:0-3460 GCA_035533735.1 Bacteroidia bacterium | reverse complement strand
CTTTCGGAAGAAGCTTATGAAAGCGTTATGAATGCGATTGAAAAAGGCACACGAATAGATCGTAAAATGGCAGATCAAGTAGCTGCATCTATGAAAGCTTGGGCAGTTAATAAAGGCGCAACACATTATACGCATTGGTTTCAGCCGTTAACAGGCACAACTGCCGAAAAGCACGATGCCTTTTTTGAAACAACAGAAGACGGAAGTGCTATTGAAAGATTTGGCGGTTCGCAATTAGTGCAACAAGAACCAGATGCTTCCAGTTTTCCGAGTGGAGGAATAAGAAATACTTTTGAAGCGCGCGGTTATACTGCTTGGGATCCTACTTCTCCGGCATTTGTAATAGACAGTGCTTTGTGTATTCCAACCATTTTTGTTTCCTACACAGGAGAAGCGTTGGATTATAAAACACCTTTGCTAAAAACATTAAATGTATTGGATAAAGCGGCTGTGGATGTTTGTCAGTATTTTGATAAAAATGTAAATAAAGTAGCTGCAACGTTGGGTTGGGAGCAAGAATATTTTTTGGTGGACGAATCACTTTACAATGCGCGTCCTGATTTATCAATGACAGGAAGAGCTTTGTTTGGACACGCTCCGGCAAAAGGTCAACAATTAGAAGATCATTATTTTGGTTCTATTCCGAAAAGAGTTTCCGCATTTATGCGCGATTTTGAAATTGAATCACATCGTTTGGGGATTCCTGTTAAAACGCGACACAATGAAGTAGCACCAAATCAATTTGAATGTGCACCTATTTTTGAAGAATGTAATTTGGCTGTTGATCACAATCAGTTATTAATGGATTTACTAGAAAAAATTGCAAAAAGACATCACTTTAGGGTTTTACTTCACGAAAAACCTTTTGCAGGAGTTAATGGCAGTGGAAAGCATAACAACTGGAGTATGAGTACCAATAACGGAAAAAATTTACTTTCTCCTGGAAAAACACCTAAAACAAATTTGCAGTTTCTCACTTTCTTTATTAATACAATAAAAGCTGTTCATGATAATTCCGATTTATTGCGCGCCTGCATTGCATCCGCTAATAATGATCATCGTTTAGGTGCAAATGAAGCACCTCCGGCAATTATGAGTATTTTTATCGGCAGTCAATTAACGCAAGTGTTAAATGATTTAGAGAAAAAAGTAAAATCAGGAAAAATGAGTCCGGACGAAAAAACGGCACTTAAATTAGGAATCGGAAAAATTCCGGATATTTTATTAGATAATACAGACAGAAACAGAACTTCTCCTTTTGCTTTTACGGGAAATAAATTTGAATTCAGAGCCGTTGGTTCGTCTGCTAATTGTGCAGGACCGATGATTGTGTTAAACACCATTGTTGCAAATCAATTAATTGAATTCAAAAAAGAAGTTGATACACTTATCCATAAAGGAGAAGACAAAGACGAAGCTATTTTTCAAATACTGCGCGATTATATTGTGAAATCAAAAAACATTCGTTTTGAAGGAAATGGTTATGGAGACGAGTGGGTTAAAGAAGCGGCAAGAAGAGGATTAAGTAATATTAAAACAACTCCCAAAGCATTGGACGCTTTTCTGACTAAAAAAACAGTTCATTTATTTGAATCGAATAATATTATGACGGATAGAGAACAAGAAGCGCGTCACGCTATTTATTTGGAAACATATACAAAAAAAATTCAAATAGAATCGCGCGTTATGGCAGAATTAGCACTCAGTCATATTATTCCAACAGCTATTAAATATCAAAAAATATTAGTTGACAATGTTACTGGAATGAAACAACTTTTAGATGCCACTGAATTTAAAAAAGTTACTGCTGTACAAATGGAAATGATTCGTGAAATATCAGAACGCATTGCAGTAATCAATAAAAATGTGATTGATATGACAGAAGAACGAAAAAAAGCAAATGCTATTTCGGATCATAAAAAACAAGCTATTGCATATTGCGATAATGTGAAATCTCATTTTGAAATAATCCGATATAATGTTGATAAATTAGAATTGTTGGTTGATGATGAAATTTGGCCATTGCCAAAATACAGAGAATTACTTTTTGTGAAATAAATTTTTCAACAAATAATATACTTGTTTCGATAATTTAAGTGCCTGTTTTTCAGCTTATTTTTATTTCTATAAGTTATCTTATTAAAACGATGAAAACCGATTTTTTGACTTTATATTTTTTTGTTTCAAATAATTATTTACTTTAGCAGCCTATAAATCGGTAAAATTTAAAAAAAAGTCTATGAAAATAACCAAACAACTACCCATTTTTTTTATTGCTGTTCTCTTATTCTCAATGAGTGCAGTAACTGTAAAAGCGCAAAAAAATTTCGCCAAAGATGCTGATATGGCTTTCAAAGGTCAGCAGTATTTTAATGCTATCGAATTGTATAAAAAAGCGTATGCGAAAACTAAAAAGAAAGATGAAAAAGCGCGTATCATTTTTCAAACTGCGGAATGTTACAGAAATATAAATGACACAAAGCAAGCAGAATCTTGGTATCAAAAGGCGATAAAAGCGAAATATCCAAATCCAATTGCTACTTTGTATTTAGCGGATATGAAAAAAATAAACGGGAAATACGATGAGGCACTTACCGAATATAAAAATTACAAAGCTTTAGTTCCTTCCGATCCGAGAGGTGAGGATGGTGCAAAATCTTGCGAGTTGGCTCAAAAATGGAAAGACAATCCTACACGATATGATGTGGAAGATATGACACAAATTAATACAAGAGATGATGATTTTGCGGCAACCTATGGTGATAGAAAACACAGGTCTTTAATATTTACTTCGTCAAGACCAGGTGCAATGGGTGATAAAACTGACTTGAACACAGGTCAAACATACACTGATTTATATGAAACTACAGTTGATAAAAATGGAAAATGGAGCACTCCTGTAAGTTTAGCTGCTCCTGTAAATTCTGAATTCAACGAAGGTGCAGCCGAAATGGATAGTAGAGACAGAGTGATTTATTTTACACGTTGTGGTGTAGTAAAAAATTCACAGTCGAAATGTCAAATTTATATGGCTGATAAAAAAGGAAGCGGTTGGGGAGATCCTCAATTATTACCTTTTAATGTAGATAGTTTTACTTATGGACATCCTTCTATTTCACAAGATGGAATGACTTTGTTTTTTGCTTCTGATATGCCAGGTGGACAAGGAGGAAAAGATATTTGGTTTAGTAAATATGATAAAAAGACTAAAAAATGGGGAGCACCTATTAATGCTGGACCAGAAATTAATACTCCGGGAGATGAGATGTATCCTTACATTCGTGAAGATGGAACATTGTATTTTTCATCTAACGGACATTTGGGAATGGGTGGTTTAGATATTTATAGTGCTCAAAAAATTGGAGATGACAAATGGGGAAAAGTTGCCAATATGTTATATCCGATAAACTCATCTGGAGATGATTTCGCTATTATATTTGATGGAAACAATGAAAGAGGA
>DATLTG010000302.1:0-3568 GCA_035533735.1 Bacteroidia bacterium | reverse complement strand
TGATGCAATGGAAATTGTAAATGTGAAGCCTCATATTATTTTTTCCTCTTCCACCCAGGAAGAGAAGGACAACATGTATGGAAAATCTAAGAAAGAATGTAGGAATCTCTTTACCAGATGGGCAGAAAAAAATCAGGCGGTTTTTGCAGGCTTAGTAATTCCCAATGTATTTGGCCCATTTGGTAATCCTTATTACAATTCGGTAATTGCTACTTTTTCTCATCAGCTTACTCATAATGAAACACCGAAAATAGAAAATGATGGAACTCTTAAGCTGATATATGTTGGAGAATTAACAGCCAGAATATGGAAACTCATTCAGGAAAAACTTAACCAGCCATACCTTCTTCTATCTCCATCTTCCGAAGCAAAGGTCTCTGAAATATTAAATTTATTGACCAGTTACAAAGAAAAATATTTCGAAAATTATACTTTCCCCACACTGAATAACCACTTTGAATTGAACTTATTTAATACATTTCGCTCTTATTTAGATCAAAAAAATCATTTTCCTGTTTTACTAAAAAAGAACACAGATAGCAGAGGCAGCTTCATAGAATTGGTGAAAACAGAAACGGGCGGTCAATTTTCTTTTTCTACGACTCATCCGGGAATCACCAGAGGCAATCATTTTCACACCCGGAAGATAGAACGTTTTACTGTGATTAGCGGAAAAGCTGTGATTGAATTGCGTCGGACCGGAACCAATAATATCCTTCATTTCGAATTGGATGGGGAAAAGCCATCCTTCGTAGATATGCCCGTTTGGTACACTCACAATATAACTAATGTAGGCTCAGAAGAACTTTTGACATTGTTTTGGATCAATGAATTTTTCAATCCTGGCGACCCGGATACTTATTTTGAAAAAGTATAAAAACTACAACCCCAAATTCAATAATGACAATTACAAAATTAAAAATAGTAACTATAGTCGGAACAAGACCGGAAATAATCAGGCTGTCGCGAACAATGTCGCTTCTGGATAACTACGTGAACCAGGTAATAGTACATACCGGTCAAAATTATGACTATGAATTAAATGACATTTTTTGGAAAGAGATGGAATTGCGCAAACCTGATCATTTCTTAGAAATTGATACCAGTTCTCTCGGTGCATCAGTAGGGGATATTTTGCGGAAAACGGAAGCATTACTTCAAAAAGAAAAACCAGATGGCCTTTTAGTTTTAGGTGATACAAATTCTTGTCTCTCAGCATATATAGCCAAAAGAATGCACATTCCTGTTTTTCACATGGAGGCGGGAAACCGCAGTTTCGATTTTAATGTTCCGGAAGAAACTAACAGGCGTATTATAGATCACATAGCGGATTTCAATCTTGTATACACAGAGCATGCACGAAGACATTTAATTAGCGAAGGCCTTCCGCATAGACGAATTTATCTTACAGGGTCACCGATGAAAGAAGTGTTGAATTATTATAAGCCGAAAATCGAACAATCGGAAATTCTAACACAACTCAAACTTGAAAAGGACAAATATTTTGTGGTCTCAACTCATAGAGAAGAAAATGTAGATAATCCGGAAAATCTAAAAAAAATACTGATTGTGTTAGAAGAAATGGTAAAAAAATATGGCCTTCCAATAATTGTTAGTACCCATCCACGCACGAAAAAAAGATTGGAACAATCAGGGGAGTTTAGGGTAAATAATAAGATTCATTTTCTAAAACCTTTTGGATTCCTGGATTATGTAAATCTTCAGATGAATGCATTATGCACATTATCGGATAGCGGAACTATAAGTGAAGAGTCATCTATCTTAAACTTCCCGGCAATTTCCTTAAGACAATCAATGGAAAGACCGGAAGCGCAGGATACAGGTTCAATCATTCTTACCGGATTTGAACCGGATATTATCCTTAACGCAATTTCCCTTTCTATAAATGAGGATAAAGATAGAAAAGTAAGGAGCGTCCCTGAAGATTATCAGATTGAAGATACTTCCTGGAGAGTTTTGAAATTGATAATGGGCAATACAAAATTGAGTAATTTATGGAACGGAATCCGATAAAGAAGGAATATATTCTTTTTACTTCAAATAATTTTCCAACAGGAGGTCCGGGCGCTACATATGTAAATCTTTTCTGCAAAGGCGTAAAAGAAAATGGAGGCCAAATAAGCGTTTATTTGTTTAAAGGACACACCTACAAAGGTTATAAAAATGACAACGGAAGAAAGAATAGAACAGAATATGGAGTGAACTACACTTACCTTGGATTTGCTAATCGGCCTAATCAAAAAGTTTTAAAAGTTTTAGAGGATATACTGTCTATTCTTAGAACGACATGCTTAATGTTGATATTAATACCAAAAATAAAAAAGACAACTATATTGGTTTATTCGGATGAATTTCTTTTAAACATTCCAGTGTATCTATTCTCAAAATTATTTGGAATCCAATTAGTTTCTTTCATTTCGGAATCCTATAATAATGAAGAAGCAAAAAGAATGGGGATAGTAAAATCAATAAAATTGAATCTGTTCTATTTAAATCATTATTTCTTAAATAGACTTCCCGATAAGCTAATTGTATTCAGCGCTTTTTTAAAAGACTTCTATACAAAAAAGGGATATAATAAGGATAACATAATTTTACATCCAAATCTCACTGATCTAAAGGAATGGTATATTCCAAACCAGGAAATACAATATACAATTGGGTATGCTGGCACTCCGTCAAAAAAAGACGGAATTATTGATTTGCTTTATGCAATCAAACTATTAAAAGAAAAAAAAATATTTATTAAAGTGCTAATCGTTGGAGACTCTACTAATAATGAAAGCCTGATTCCTAATTTTCAAATGAAATGTACAGAACTAAATATTCAGGGGCAGGTTTTTTTCGCGGGTTTGGTACCTCAGTACCAGGTAAAAGAGTATTTAAATAAATGCCTTATCCTGTCAGTTACGCGCCCAACCACCACACAAACGAAGGCTGGTTTCCCCACTAAATTGGGAGAATACATGGCCTGCAAAAAAGTGGTTCTGGCAACGAGGTTTGGAGATGTTGAAGAGTATTTCACCGATAAAACAAACATTGTATTGGCAGAACCGGACAATCCCGTCTCCATTGCCGCAAATATTGAGTGGATTCTAAATAATTCAGAAAAATCCAGGACTATTGCCGAAATGGGTTTTGAAAAAGCAAGAGAGTTGCTTGACTATCGGAAAGGCGCAATAAAGATCATGAATTTTTTAAATTGACTGCTACGTAGTCTCAGAGGCGAAAGAAAACAAGAGGGACTTAATTACTTTGTTATTGAAACCCCAAGACATCCCCACCTTTAACAAGAACTTGACAGAAGGTATAAAACTTGAGGTCAACTTGCCAATCCCATTTGATGTTAAAAAATATGTTGTTTCCGCTTTAAAAAAGACCTATTAAAGAAATTAAAATTATACTGCGCAAGGGACAAAACCGTGAATTTTTAAATTAAAAAAAGAGGGGCAATTTTGTAATTGCAAAACAAAAAAAATGCCCACTCTAAAATTCAACCTCAGCGAAGCCGAAACTGAAAAGCTAAATTACGAACGATATGCTTATC
>DATLTG010000301.1:0-3685 GCA_035533735.1 Bacteroidia bacterium | reverse complement strand
TCTGTGTGCAAGAAGACAGTTTTGAAAGTTGAGAAAGTTTAAAGTTTGAAAGTTTTTTGAAGCGATTAAATGGTGTGATTATAAAGTGATGAAGTAATTATCCATTATCAATTATTCATTATCAATTTTCAATTACTAATGAGTACCTTTTTATATCGCTTTTTCGTGGAAATTAATGTTCGTAGAAGTAACCATTCATTTCCAATTCCTAAATCCTAATTGCTAATTCTTCATTCTCAATTCTTCATTCTCAATTACCAACGCGTACCTTTTTATATCGCTTTTTCGTGGAAAGTTATTCCTAAATCCTAATTGCTAACTCTCAATTATTCATTATCAATTACCAATGCGTACCTTTTCATATCGCTTGTTCGTGGAAATTAATGTTTAAAAAAATAAAAAATGTCGTAGTCGAACAGTTACATGTATATCACTATAAGCATCCAATGCCTTTAATTCATTCGCTATTTTTGCATCCCATTTTTTTTGGTTCAAACTACGTAATCCGTGATCTGTTTCTTTATCATACAAAGATTGCTCTTGAGACTCTGCTTTTAGAGCTTTATTATAAAGCCTCCTAAATTGCCTATAAAAACACCAATATTTGAACTTTTTGTTTGCCATTGCTTTCCTTAATAATCTTGTGTGTATTTCAGTAATATCAAAATGTTTTTGCTCATGGTTTAATAATTGAGGCGTTTCATACATCTTAATTCCCCATGAAAGCTCTTTATTAAGTGCACAATAACAAGTAATTTGTACGGTATCGTTTAAACAATTGCTAGGTGTGCAAAAAATATTTGTAAACGTTTGTGATGCAGCATCCCCTGCTAAATCATGTTTTATATTTCTAAAATCATTCCATTTTAATATACTGTCTTTGCTCCATATAATTTCAGTGTTTTTCCTCCTCTGCGCATATGTGTATATACTTATTAATTGCAGATAGACAAATAGTAAATAGCGAACTTTTTTCCATTTGAACTTGTTACAATTAATTACGAACATAAATACTTTGTAGCCAATTTTTTATTCCTATAAATATTTTACTTACTACTTTACCTTCACCTTTTCATAACCCTGAACGGATACAGTACTTTCTTTAGTATTGTCCGAATGATAGGAAAAAACTTCTTGTCCTTTATTGACAGTAAATACAGTAGTGGAATAACCGCCAGCTTTTGGTGTTTCATTTTTTTCACCTGCCTCTGTAGTACCCACATAATGAGTAGCGGATTTATCATTTGTAGTGGACGCATATTTCACAGTCACAATAACCGTACCTGAATATTTAATATTTGTTCCTTTATAAACAACGTTTTCGTAGTGTGTTACACCACTGTTGTCATCTTTAATTTTACCAACGTCTTTGAATTCAAGTTCTACAGGTAATTTATCATAATGTGGCGGCTTAATTTGAGCAGGTTTTATAGGCTTTTTACCTTGATTTATCGGAGATTTTTTTCCTGACATTCCAATATGCTTAGTATATTTTCCTCTAGTTAATCCTTTAATACGACTACCAGTAAAACTCTTGAGACTTCTCACTTTATGCCTTCTGTGAGCTGTGCCACCAGGTCCAACATCCCCCATAGGGTCATTGAGGCTAATGGGATTATCAAAAGAAAAAGAATAAGGAGACCAATCAGGAAAATCAATCATTTTCGGGTCTTCTGTCCACCATCTTACTAATCTATCATCTAATTCCCTGTTAAAGGTGGTGTAGGCATTTCCTGTTCCATAAATTTCATTGTCTTTCTCGCTACCTTTGTTAAATCCGAACCTAAAACCAGTTGCATACTCTGAAAAAAAACTTTCGTTTCCGAATACGAATATTCGTTCAAAAAAAATATTTCTTGTTTTTGTTTCCACAGTATAAAAATATAAAAAAAATTGTTTTGAAAATAAAAAATCCATTCTTAAAAGTGAATGGATTTTAAGCAGTTTAATTAAGAAATTAAAAACTCAACTGTACGGCATTCTTTACGTGTTTTTTTTCGTTTTTTCTAATGGTTTCATTATTTGCTAATTCATATTCTTTTTCTTTTTCAGCAAGTCTGTGCCAAATAAGTGCGGGAATCGTTTTGCTGGAGTGTATTTCCAAGCGAACCATTATTGTATCGCTGGGTTCACTATCGCTGTTGAGTAGTTGGAGTAGGCTTTCCTCTTTTATACCTATATCGTTTGCAAAATCTTTGTTTTTTTTATCCAATGATTTTACATATTCTCTCAAAAAATAACTAAAAGAGTGTTTTTTATCGTACTCTTCCGCTTTTGAATAATCTTCCATTCGGTATCTCAATTGCAACAATCGAGATGAAAGAATCATTTCAGGTGTCATTTCTTCTTGAGTTTTTTTACGCATCTTTTGAAGGAGTGTATCTGATTCTTTTTTTTCCTTATCAGTAAGTTTATTTCGGAAAACAAAAGATTCCGCTAACTCCTCCGAAGTGTACTTCTTATTTAATTTAGTTGCCTTCATATTTCGTAGGTATTTAATATTTTTAACAAATCTTCGCCATCTAAAAAAAGTCGTTTCCCTGCATCTTTCATTCCGTATTGACTCATATAATGTTCCCCTAAATCGCCTTTAGGAACAAGTGCAACACATCCTTTATTCGCGTATAGTTTTATCGCTTCTCTGCAAACGTAGCCAATCAGTGTTCCTGCGATTCTATCATATTTTTTTTTACTTCCACGATTCTCGAATGACACAGACAATAATCTTATATCTATCCATTTTTCTTTTTGATAATTCTCAAACGAAACCAATCCTAAAATAGTATCATCATCAGAACGTCTTAATTTATAAACACTAAATTGTCTTTCTGTTTTCCAATCAAAAAAATATCTGCGTTTTGTGATTATCTTATAATCCTCTTTAGTAACAGGCTCTACAACAACTTTGTGTTTTTTTTCTGAGCTTAGTTCGGTTATAAACATACAGCACAAATATACGAAAATTCTTTTAGATAATTTGCTAACTTTTTTTTATTTTTTACAACGGAAACCATTTATTCATAAGCATTTTTTGTTCCTCGTTATTTATTTGCCTGTATTTTTCAGTAGCAGAAATCCATTTGTGTCCTGCCATAATTTGTACTTGTTCCAACGGCAATTTTTTTTCGTTCATCCAATTGGCAATTACACTTTGACGTATCGTTTGCGGGTTTAAATTTCTATCAGGAAATAAAGGTTTGTATGTGCCTACTAAGTAATTTATAACCTCTATCGTTAAAGCATTTCCTTGTTTACCAATAGCAAAAACATCCGAATTTATTTGCTTTAACGTATTTCTGCTTTCATTGATATATCGCTCTAACAAGCGATATTGTTTTGGAAGTATTTCTAAATGCCTTTGTGCATTTTTGCGACTACCTTTCACAAAAATAAGTCCTTTGTCAAAATCAATATCTTGTATTTTTAAATCGGCTATTTCTCCAGCTCTTAGTCCTTGATAAATGAGCAGCGAAAGGATGGCTTGATTACGTTGCTTTAATGCTGGATAACGTTCTTCTCTGTTTAAAAGCATTTCTAATTCCGCTGTACTGAATAAATCTTGTAAAATAATCGCGTTGCTTTTATTTCTTTTAACGTAGAGCCGCTGACACGGGTGGTCGTTTCTTGCACCTATCTCAATTAAATAATCGTAGTATTTTTTTATTCCGAAAAGGATTTGCTTTTT
>DATLTG010000300.1:0-4361 GCA_035533735.1 Bacteroidia bacterium | reverse complement strand
ACGAAGTTTCAAAAAATAAATCGAAAGAAAAAATGGAAGCGGAATTTGGTGATGTTATTTTTTCACTAATTAATTACGCCCGATTTATGGAAATTAATCCGGAAGATGCGCTTGAAAAAACCAATCGGAAATTCATTAACCGTTTTCAATATTTAGAAAAAGAAGCCTTAAAAGCAGACAAAAATTTAAGTGATATGTCGCTTGCAGAAATGGATGTTTATTGGAACGAAGCAAAAAAATATTTTTCGTAAACCTTCTTTTAAAAATATATTTTTTTATCTTAAAACAGCGCCTAATTTTTCAACAAAAGTAGCCGTCAATTTTTCCATTGTTTTCTCAATTTGTTTATCTGTAAGTGTGGCGTTTTCGTTTTGTAAAATAAAACTAATGGCATAGGATTTTTTTTCATTGCCAATTTTTTCTCCTTCGTAAACATCAAACAAATGAACGTTTTTCAAAATTTCTTTTTCGGTTTGATACGCTAACTTTTCAACTTCCGAAAATTTTATTTTCTTGTCTAACAACAATGCCAAATCGCGTCTAACAGAAGGAAATTTAGAGATTTCGGAAAAAATTATTTTTTGCGATTGCCCTAATTTCACTAATACATCCCAATTAAAATCGGCATAAAAAACAGCTTGATTGATGTCCATTTCTTTCAAAATAGATTTGGATATTTTACCAAATTCAACCAAAGTTTGTTGTTTGTTTTTATAAGAAAAAATTTCTTCCGAATAGATATTTGATTCGTTGGAAGCCATTTCGTAAGGAATTCCTAATTTATCAAGCACTGCATTTACAAAACCTTTTAACTGATAAAAGGTAGAGGTTTCGTTTTTCACATTCCAACTTTCCGAATTTTTCTGACCGGAAATAAAAAGTGCCAATTTTTTTTCTTCTTTAAAATGATTGGAGTTGGATTCTTTTTTTCGATATACTTTTCCAAATTCATAAAAACGAACATCTGAATTTTTTCGGTTTTGATTATATACAATCGTTTCTAATCCGCTATACAAAAGCGTTTGACGCATTGCATTTAAATCAGCACTTAATGGATTTTCGAGTAGAATTGTTTCTTCCGATTTAAAATTATTTTTTTCGTAATAGGCAGCTTTTGTCAATGAATTCGACATAATTTCAAAAAAACCATTGTTAGTCAGCAAGTCTGAAATTGTGTTTTGAATTTGTTCGTTATCAACACCATTTGTAAATGAAAGCGAAGATCGGAAAGCTGTTGGCGATTCAATTTGATTGTATCCGTAAATTCGTAACACCTCTTCGATTACATCAATTTCGCGCTGTACATCTACTTTATAAGGCGAAACCGCTAATTGAAAACTATTTTCATTTTCAGAAATTATTTTTATTTCAAGCGATTGCAAAATATTTTTTACGTGATCTCTTTCAATTTTTTTTCCGATTATTTTGTAGAGCGTTTCCAGATTTAATTCGATTTTAAAATCGTCCATCGGTTTTGGATAATTATCAAATATAGCAGAAGAAATTTTTCCATCGGCAATTTCTTGAATCAATAAAGCAGCTCTTTTTAAAGCGTAAACAGTAACATTTGGATCCGTTCCTCTTTCAAAACGAAAAGAAGCATCGGTTTTAATTCCGTGTCGTTTTGCCGTTTTACGAATCGTCATCGGATTAAAATAGGCACTTTCTAAAAAAATATTTTTTGTTTGCTCATTAATTCCTGAATCCAAACCGCCCAAAACGCCAGCAATACAAAGTGATTTTTCGGTATCACAGATCATTAAATCATTCGCTGAAAGTTTTCGTTGAACGCCATCCAAAGTTGTAAAATTTTCATCTTCTTTGGCTTTTTTTACGATTATTTTTTTGTCTTTAATTTTGTCTGCATCAAAAGCATGAAGCGGCTGTCCGAGTTCATACAAAACAAAATTAGTAATGTCCACCACATTATTTATAGACTTTAAACCGATGGAAACCAATTTATTTTTTAACCATTTTGGAGATGCTCCCACTTTTACATCAGAAATTAATATTCCTGAATAACGCGGACAATCAAGTGAATCAATAATTTCGACATTTGGTTTTGGAAAAGTAGTTGCTGTTTTAAAATTCTCAATAGATGGCATTTTTACTTTTAATTTTCCATCTGCTTGATTTATGACTGCCGCTAAATCTCTGGCTACACCAATATGAGAAGCCGCATCAACACGATTTGGCGTTAATCCGATTTCAAAAACAAAATCGTTTTCTATTTTAAAATATTCGGCTGCTGGTGTTCCAATTTTTGCATTTGCATCCAAAATCATAATGCCTTCGTGTGAATTTCCCAAACCAATTTCGTCTTCTGCACAAATCATTCCCTCAGAAAGTTGTCCGCGAATTTTAGATTTTTTAATTTCGAAAGATTCTCCTTTAGTTGGATATAAAACGGCTCCAACCATTGCCACCACTACTTTTTGACCAACCTCCACATTAGGCGCACCACAAACAATGTGCAACGGATTTTCAATTCCAACATCAACAGTTGTGATACTTAAACGATCGGCATCAGGATGTTTTTCTTTTGATTTTACTTCAGCAATTATCAATCCTTCCAAACCGCCTTTCAGCGATTGAAATTTTTCAGTGCTTTCTACTTCTAATCCGCAATCAGTAAGCATTACTGCTACTTTATCCGCAGAAAGTGTTGTATCAATATAATTTTTAAGCCAGTTGTAAGAAATTTTCATCGTTCATTTTTTTCAAAAACAAAAGTAGAAAAAAAGAAGGCTGAAAATCGTCAAAAATTATTTTTTTGAAAAAGGTATTTCAACTAATGCGAATCCAATTAGCGGTATTTTTATTCAATTGCCGAAGTTGTTTGGCAATGCACGCATTTTCAGGTTTCGATAATTCTGAATCATTTTTCAATGTTTCTTCAGCAATGTTTCTTGCCAAAAGCAATAACTGCGAATCCTTTGCCAAATCAGCCAAACGTAAATCAAGAACTCCGCTTTGGCGCGTTCCGGCAATATCTCCAGGTCCGCGCAATTTTAAATCCACCTCTGCAATTTCAAAACCATCATTGGTTCTGACCATCGTTTCCATACGCAATTTCGAATCGGCACCTAATTTATAAGAAGTCATTAAGATGCAATACGATTGATCAGCACCTCGTCCAACTCTTCCGCGCAATTGATGTAATTGTGATAAACCGAAACGCTCTGCACTTTCGACAATCATAACGCTGGCATTGGGCACATTTACGCCCACTTCAATAACGGTGGTTGCCACCATAATTTGAGTTTCACCTTTTACAAAACGTTGCATTTCCATTTCCTTGTCTGCCGCTTTCATTCGTCCATGAACAATACTCACGCGATATTCCGGCAAAGGAAATTCGCGCGAAATACTTTCGTAACCATCCATTAAATCTTTGTAATCCATTTTCTCGGATTCTTCAATTAATGGATAAACGACATAAATCTGTCTGCCTTTTTTGATTTGTTCTTTCATAAAAGCAAATACTCGCAAACGTTTCGAATCGAAACTGTGATTCGTCTGAATTGATTTTCTGCCAGGAGGCATTTCGTCAATAATAGAAATATCCAAATCGCCATATAAAGTCATGGCAAGTGTACGCGGAATGGGCGTTGCCGTCATTACCAAAACATGAGGCGGCTGCGAATTTTTTTTCCACATTTTAGCGCGCTGTTCAACGCCAAAACGATGTTGCTCATCAATAACAACCATTCCCAAATTTTTAAACTGAACCACATCTTCTAACAAAGCATGCGTTCCAATTAAAATATGAGTAGTGCCATTTTGCAAAAGTTCGTGCAATTTTTTTCGCGCTTTTGTTTTTGAAGAACCTGTTAATAAAGCCACGTTAATATTCATTCCTTTAAGCAATTCGGTAATGGTTTGAAAATGTTGATTGGCAAGTATTTCCGTTGGCGCCATTATGCAAGATTGAAAATCATTGTCTAACGCAATTAGCATAATCATCAATGCCACTAAGGTTTTCCCGCTGCCAACATCGCCTTGTAATAAACGATTCATTTGTTTTCCGCTGCCAATATCTTGTCGAATTTCTTTGATGACACGCTTTTGTGCATTGGTTAATTCGAAAGGCAAATTGTGCTCGTAAAAATGATTGAAATAGTTACCAATTTTTGAAAATAAATATCCCTGATATTCTTTTTTACGAACCAATTTTAAGCGCAACAATTTTAATTGGATGAAAAAAAATTCTTCGAATTTAATTCGCATTTCCGCTTTTTTAAGCATTTCTGTACTTTCCGGTAAATGAATATTTTTCAACGCTTCTTCGCGCGAAATAAAATTGAGCGTATCAACAATCGGAACAGAAAGTGTTTCGGAAATATTTTTTTTCAGAAGTG
>DATLTG010000299.1:0-7459 GCA_035533735.1 Bacteroidia bacterium | reverse complement strand
AGAAGGAGTTGGTAGAGCTTATGGCGCGGAATTTTATGTGAAGAAAAACAAAGGAAAATTTACCGGTTGGATCAGTTATACTTTATCGCGAACCGAATTAAAAGTAGATGGAATTAATAATAATAATTGGTATCCGCAACGCTTTAATCACACACACGATTTGAATATAGTTACAATGTATGACTTGAATAAACGCTGGAGTTTTTCAGCCAATTTTGTTTATATGAGCGGCACTCCGGCAACTTTCCCAACAAACAGAATTGAATTGCAAGGATATATTATTCCGCAAAATTCTAATAATAGTCGGAATAATTATATTCTTCCGCCTTACGATAGAATGGATGTTTCTGCCACTTTGCAAAGCAAAAGAAATTCCAAACGCAAATGGCAAGCTTATTGGGTATTTTCTATATATAATGTGTATGACAGACGAAATCCTTTTTCTATTTTCTTTCAAGAAGATCCAAATAACTCGCAAGTTACAGAAGCTGTTCGTTATTCTATTATTGGATCGGCAATTCCATCCATCGCCTATAATTTTAAATTCTAAAAATAAAATTTCAGATGACAAAAAAAATATTTTTCGGACTACTTTTTTTCGGACTTGTATTTACCGGATGTCAAGATATTATTGATATTAGTTTGCCGGCTGGACAATCGCAATTAGCTGTAGATGCTTTTCTTACTAATCAAAGCGGAGCGCAACAAATTGTTTTAACGCAAACTATCAGCTATTTCGCTAACCAACCTTGTCCGCCTATAAATGGCGCAACCGTTAAGGTTACAGATAATACCAATAGTAAAATATACACATTTGCCGACAGTTCCAATACTGGTATTTATGTTTGGAAACCAACTGCTGGCGATACGTTGGGAATTATCGGGCATCATTATACACTTTCCATCAATTATGATGGAGATAATTATTCTGCCACTTCCGTTATAAATCCTGTTCCACCTGTTGATTCGATAACGTATAAGTTTGGAACAAATGCTTTCGGAAAGGGAAATAAATACCATACACAGTTTTATGCCACTGATATTCCACATGTAGTTGATTTTTATTGGATAAAACAATTTCGGAATGGCGTTTTAGATACAAAACCAGCAGACATAACTGTGTCGCAAGATGGCGGTTTTAACGGAACAGCAGATGACGGGCTGTTATTTATTGAACCTATTCGTCAAATACATTTTGGAACCAACCTCAACATAGGAGATTCTGTAACTGTACAAATACACGCCATTACCTACCAAACATTTATGTTTTTACAAGAAGTGCGTACCCAAACAACCAATGGTGGTTTGTTTGCAACACCTCCAGCCAACGTAGATTCCAATATTCATAAAACTACTTCCAATACGTTGACTACTGCTGTTGGTTGGTTTAGCACGGCTGCCGTTTCAACAAACAGTGTAACGCTGCATTAATCAAATAATATTGGTGATTAAATAATTGACAATTTATAATGGAGAATTATTTTAAAACAACTTTTTAAAAATAATTTTTCCAACTCTAAAAACGCAAGAAATAAAGCGAAATATTAATTTTTCATTCATTTTATTGCAATAAAATATAATTTTTTATCTTTGCGGACTTTTGTTTTTTGAAAACATGGCTACATCAAAGTTAAAAGAGTTTGTAATTCCCTTTGTTGGCTTGAATAACGGACAACATGAGTATAGTTTTGAAGTGAAAGATTCGTTCTTTGAATACATCGGTTGCACCGAAATTATTGAAAAAGCGTCAGTTACTGTAAAAATGGTACTGAACAAACAATCCAACATGTTGGTATTGGCGTTTACGCTGAAAGGAACAGTAAATGTTGCTTGCGATAGATGCTTGGATTGTTTTGATTTACCTATTGAAAGTCAAGAAAAATTGATTGTAAAAATAGGTAATAGCGATTTTGATGATGAAGATAACATCATGGCTGTTGCAAACTCAGCTTATGAAATTGATGTTTCGCAACCTATATATGAATATATTGTTACAGCACTTCCTTACAGGCGTGTTCATCCACAAGATGAAAACGGGGAAAGCAAATGTAATCCTGAAGTAGTAGAAAAATTAAATCAAGTAATTATTTAAAAATAAATAAAAATGCCACATCCGAAGCGAAAAATATCCAAGTCGAGAAGAGATAAAAGAAGAACCCACGATAAAGCCGTTGCGTCCACCATTTCTACTTGTAGCAATTGCGGAGCTCCCGTATTGTACCACAGAGTTTGTGGCGAGTGCGGTTATTACAGAGGAAAATTAGCTGTAGAAAAAGCAGTAACAGCCTAAGCTGATATGCAAACACAAAAACGAAATATGATTCTCGAAATACAATCATGTTTCGGAGGTTTGTGTTGTGTAATTCCTTTTCATTATTCATTATTTTTTTGATTATGAAAATTGGTTTAGATGTAATGGGAGGTGATTTTGCACCTCAAGCAACTATTTCGGGTGCTGTTTTGGCTCGAAAAGAACTTCCTGCTGAAGTAAAAATAGTATTGATTGGCGATGAAAAAATTATTTTTTCCGAGCTGCAATCGCAACAAGCTAACCCAAACGATTTTGAAATAGTTCATGCCGCTGAAGTAATTGGTATGGGCGAACATCCTACTAAAGCATTTGCCCAAAAAACAAATTCGACTATTGCTGTTGGATTTAAATTACTGAAAGAAAAAAAAATTAATGTTTTTGCCGGTTCCGGAAATACTGGAGCTATGTTGGTTGGCGCCATGTACACTGTTAAAGCCATTGAAGGAGTTTTACGTCCTTGTATTACTTCTATTTTACCGAAAGAAAATGGTAAAGTCGGTTTGATTTTAGATGTTGGAGCTAACGCAGATTGCAAACCCGATACACTTTATCAATTTGGAATATTGGGTTCTGTTTATGCAAAAAATGTTTTTGAAATTAATAATCCGAGAGTTGCTTTATTAAATATTGGCGAAGAAGAAGAAAAAGGAAATTTGGCAACACAAGCTGCTCATCAATTGATGAAAGATTCGAAAGAAATAAATTTTATCGGAAATATTGAAGGTAGAGATGTTTTTAATGATAAAGCTGATATAATTGTTTGCGATGGATTTACTGGAAATGTAGTTCTGAAACAGGCGGAAGCTTTTTATTCCTTGATAAAACGCAGAGGTTGGAAAGATGATTATTTCGATCGATTTAATTATGAAAATTATGGTGGAACGCCTATTCTTGGAATCAATTCCGATGTGTTAATAGGACACGGAATTTCCAATCCGGTTGCTATTAAGAATATGCTCTTATTATCGAAAAATGTAGTGGAAGCAAATTTATCTGAAAAAATTAAACAAGCCTTTAACCATGACTAAAATAACTGCTGCTATTACTGCAATTCAAGGATATGTACCTGAGTATGTTTTGACGAATAAAATTCTCGAAAAAATGGTGGATACCACTGACGAATGGATTTTATCGCGAACAGGAATTGCTGAAAGACGCATATTAAAAGGCGAAGGTTTAGGAACTTCGGATATGTGTGTGGAAGCAGTAAAAGGACTTTGCGAAAAAAGAAAAATTAAACCCGAAGACATAGATTTATTAATTGTTGCAACGGTTACTCCTGATATGGTTTTTCCGGCAACAGCAAATATAGTTTGCGATAAAATAGGCGCGAAAAATGCTTGGGGTTTTGATATAAATGCTGCATGTTCCGGATTTATTTACGCACTTACTACAGGCTCGCAGTATATCGAAACTGGAAAATATAAAAAAGTAGTAGTCGTGGGTTCTGATAAAATGTCTTCCATTATTGATTATACCGATCGTTCCACGTGTATTATTTTTGGTGATGGTGCTGGTGCTGTTTTGTTGGAGCCGAATACAGAAGGTTTTGGTGTGATAGATTCCATATTAAAATCAGATGGTGCAGGTCGCCATCATTTACATCAAAAAGCAGGAGGATCGGTAAAGCCGGCTTCGCATAAAACAGTTGATGCGGGCGAACATTTTGTATATCAAGAAGGACAACCCGTTTTTAAAGCAGCTGTGAAAGAAATGGCAGAAGTTTCTTATAACATCATGCAAAAAAATAATTTAACAGCCGAAACAATTGCTTGGTTAGTTCCGCATCAAGCAAATAAACGAATTATTGACGCAACCGCTAATCGCATTGGCTTGAGCAGCGAAAAAGTGATGCTAACTATTCAGAAATATGGAAATACAACTGCCGGAACAATTCCACTGTGTTTGTGGGATTACGAAAAAAAATTAAAAAAGGGAGACAACTTAATATTAGCCGCATTTGGCGGAGGTTTTACATGGGGAAGTATTTACGTAAAATGGGCATATAATTCTTAAAAATAATAATGTTGTAAAGCACAATAAATCTATTACTTTTATCCTCTCATTTTTTGAAATAAATTAAGTAGAATATTAACTAAAAAATCAGGTAATGAAACTAAATGAAATTCAAGATTTAATAAAATTTGTAGCCAAATCAGGTGTTTGCGAAGTAGAATTGGAAACAAAAGAAGTTAAAATCATTATCAAAACAGCCGCAGCTAAAAAAGGCGGCAGACAAGAAAATGAATCGCCATTTATGGTACAAGCAACTACGCCTTTTGTAGCACCTGTTCAGCAAATGCAGCAGGCAGCACCTGTAGCAGATCAAAAATCGGCAGATGCCAAAAAAACGGCAGAAGACAACTCAAAATTATTGACAATAAAGTCGCCCATGATTGGTACTTTTTATCGTTCTCCATCGCCAGATAAACCAGTGTTTGTGAATGTGGGCGATGAAATACAACCTGGTAAACCGATTTGCATTATTGAAGCAATGAAACTTTTTAATGAAATTGAATCGGATATAAAAGGTAAAATCGTAAAAGTGTTGGTAGATGATTCTACACCTGTAGAATACGATCAGCCTTTATTTTTAGTAGAACCAAACTAATTTAATTTGAAAATTTCAGATAATATATCGTCTGTTTTCCAAATTATAAACTTGTTTAATTTTTAAATTCAAAAATCGTGTTTAAAAAAATACTTATTGCCAACCGAGGAGAAATTGCTTTACGCGTAATTCGTACGTGCCGAGAAATGGGCATTAAAACCGTTGCAGTATATTCTACTGCGGATAAAGAAAGTTTGCACGTTCGTTTTGCTGATGAAGCTGTTTGTATTGGCCCTCCGCCAAGCAAAGATTCTTATTTGAATATTCCGAGCATCATTTCGGCAGCTGAAATTACCAATGCGGATGCGATTCATCCGGGTTACGGATTTCTTTCAGAAAATGCTAAATTTTCAAAAATATGTTCGGAACATGGCATAAAATTTATTGGTGCATCGCCAGCTATGATTGAAGGAATGGGCGATAAAGCTTCAGCGAAAGAAACTATGAAAAAAGCGGGAGTGCCCATTGTTCCTGGTTCAGACGGATTATTAAAAGATTTAGCTGACGCGAAAAAAAATGCTAAAAAAATTGGTTATCCCGTTATTATGAAAGCAACTGCCGGTGGTGGCGGACGAGGAATGCGAATTGTTTGGAAAGACGGAGAATTAGAGCACGCTTGGGATACTGCTCGTCAGGAAGCTGGTGCAGCATTTGGAAATGATGGTATGTATATGGAAAAATACATTGAAGAACCACGTCATATCGAAATACAAATTGTGGGTGATCAGTTCGGAAAAGCTTGTCATTTGTCGGAAAGAGATTGTTCGATTCAACGCAGACATCAAAAATTAGTAGAAGAAACTCCCTCTCCTTTTATGATTCAAAAATTGCGCGATGCAATGGGAAAAGCTGCCATAAAAGCTGCTCTGTCGGTGAAATACGAAGGTGTTGGAACGGTAGAATTTTTGGTGGACAAACACCGAAATTTTTATTTTATGGAAATGAATACGCGTATTCAGGTGGAACATCCGATTACGGAAGAAGTTATCAATTACGATTTAATTCGGGAACAAATTAAAGTAGCGGCTGGAATTCCGATTTCCGGAAAAAATTATATGCCAGTTTTACACGCTATGGAATGTCGTATTAATGCAGAAGATCCATTCAATAATTTTCGTCCTTCACCGGGAAAAATAATTAATTTTCATTCTCCTGGCGGACATGGAATACGTGTTGATACGCACGTTTATGCCGGTTATACTATTCCGCCAAATTACGATTCGATGATTGCCAAATTAATTACAGTGGCGCAATCGCGTGAAGAAGTGATTGCAAAAATGCACCGCGCACTCAGTGAATTTGTGATAGAAGGTGTGAAAACAACTATTCCTTTTCATCTTAAATTGATGCAAGATGAAAATTTTATCAAAGGAAATTACACCACTAAATTTTTAGAAGATTTCGATTTAACAGAATAATTTTTCTGAAAAAAGTTCTTACAAAAAAGGTTCAAAAATTTATTTTTTGAACCTTTTTTTAAATCAAAACCTAATCACTTAATTACTTCATCACCTAATCACCTAATTAATGATGATGTCCACCGGCACCGTGAACGTGTCCGTGATCTAATTCTTCCACACTTGCTTTTCGAACAGCTAATATTTCGCCAACAAAATGTAAATCTTGTCCAGCAAGTGGATGATTAAAATCCATTTTTACAAATTCATCCGTAATTTCTTCCACAATTCCTTCCATACGATGACCTTGATTATCGAGCATCGGAAGCATGTTTCCTACTTTTACCATTTCTGTATCAATACTGCCATCTTCGGCTTTAAATGCATCAATTGGAACAGTTACTACATTTCCTGTTTCGTGCAAACCGTAACCGTTTTTTGCTTCAATATGAAAATCAAATGTGTCGCCAATTTTTTTTCCTTTTAAATTTTTCTCAAAATCTTCCAGCAACATTCCGCTGCCAAATATAAATACAAATGGATTTTCTTTATCTGTTTTTTCTACCAACTCTTCGCTGCCACCGTTTGTTTTTGCTGTTAAATGGTAATCAACCGATACCACTGTTTCTTTTTCGATTGTCATTTTATTGTTTTTTTTAATGTGAGCGGCAAAGTTAAATTTTTATTTTAAAATGGAAATTTGAATTTTATTTTTTCGCCACTAAAACCCTAAAGGTTTTTAAAACCTTTAGGGTTTAAAAAATTCGGAATCTCTGTGTTAGTAAGCAAAAAGTCAAGGCTGTTTATTGATTCCTAAGATTTCTATGTAAACATTTTTTTTCAGTAAGTCGTCATGCTGGACTTGATTCAGCATCTGCGCGAAGGCTATTCAACTATTGATAATTACATCTCACGCTTTCGCAGATAGAACTTCGACCGAAGAAATAGTTCCTTCAACTCGTGCGGAAGATATTTCGAGTGAAGGAATTGACACTTCAAGCTTTTCATTCATCGAAAAAAGAAATCTTTTCTGATGGATATGAAAAGTAATCGCCTTGTAGCACTTTCACAAAAAGATAGAAGTGCAGGCAAGTGGATAAGACTTGATGAGTTGAACAGTAAACCAAAAACACCCGTAAA
>DATLTG010000298.1:0-3846 GCA_035533735.1 Bacteroidia bacterium | reverse complement strand
CACAATGCAAGTTTTGCGGCAAGGTACCAAAGTGTAGTCAACCAAAGTATTGGACATAATAATCCAGAGCTTTTTACAAATCGTTCAACACTTTCAAGTTCTACAAGTCATATTTCTTCTCCTGTTCACGTGGCTGCTTCTTATGGTAGGACAAATGCCGTTTCAAATATTAATAGAAGCCAGTCTGCTGAACGAATGAATAATAGAGCGAATAATTCTGCGCGAAATAATTACAATTCAAACCGTCAATACAACAATAATAATCGTCCAGCTCCTCAACAACGAACTTCTCAACGAGTTTTTAATTATAACCGAAATTATAATCAATCCAGACAGCAGTATAACACTACCAGACAGCAATATAACACTACCAATAGGAGTAATTCATACAACCGCACTTACAGTGGTAATCGTGGTGGTGGCGGCAGATCATACGGTGGTGGTGGATCTCGTTCATATAGTGGAGGTGGAGGACATGTTTCAACTGGAGGTGGTGGAGGTCATTCAGTTGGTCACGCAAGTGGAGGAAGACGCTAATCATTAAACGTTCAAAAAATAATTTTTATGAAAAAGATATTTTTTTTAGTTGGAATAGGGATTTTTGCGTCCTTGTTTTCCAAAGCTCAAACGGATGTTGACGTGTTGCGCTATTCAGAAACCTCGTTTGGTGGAACTGCAAGATATTCTAGTATGGGCGGTGCTTTTGGAGCACTGGGAGCGGACATTTCAACGTTAAGTGAAAATCCTGCGGGTATTGGACTTTACCGAGAAACAGAAGTAACATTTACTCCTTCACTTTTTTACCAAAATACCAATTCTTCATACAATGGAAACTCAACAAGTGATGGCAAGTACAATTTTAATTTTGGAAATATTGGTATCGTTACTACTTATAAAAATCATAGAGTAAAACAAAACGGTTGGGTAAGTTTTAATTTCGGATTTGGATACAATCGTCAAAATAATTTCAATAATAATATTGATATAAAAGGGAATAATAACAGCAGTTCTCTGTTAGATGATTTTGCTGCCAATGCAAATGGTACTAATTACACTAATTTAGATCAGTTTTCAACAGGTTTGGCTTTTACTACTGGCTTAATTGATACCGTTGCTGGAAATAATTCTCAATATAAAAACAATGCAATTCCTTCGGGAACGCCTCTTACGCAGGAAAAGGTTATTCAAACTCACGGATCTATGGGCGAAACCGTAATTAGTTTAGGTGGAAATTATATGAACAAACTTTTTGTAGGTGGTACAATTGGAATTGATAGAATTAATTATACAGAATCCGACCTTTACACAGAAACTGTTTTGAATCCAAGTTTGACAAATTTATCTAATTATTCCTTTACCAGCGATTTGAATACAGTTGGCACGGGAGTTAATTTTAAGTTTGGAATAATTTATAAAATAAATAATTGGGTGCGCATTGGTGGTGCATTTCACACACCAACTTTTTATAATATGAACGATACTTACTCAAACACAATAAATGGTGTAGATAATCACGGTAATCAATATTATGCAGCATCTCCATCAGGAAATTACAATTATTATCTAACAACCCCAATGCGCGCCATCGGAAGTGTTGCATTTATCATTGCAAAAAAAGGGCTGATTAGTGCCGATTATGAGTTTGAAGATTATTCTACAGCGAGTTTAACAAGTAATGATCCGGGTGTATTTACGAACGTAGATAATACAGTTCAACGAAAATATACTTCTGCCGGAAATATTCATGTGGGTGCTGAATATCGTATTGTTCCACCTGTTAGTATCAGAGCTGGTTATGCTTTGTATGGAAATCCATTTAGTTCAGAACCTGCAAATGCAGGTATAAACGGACAAAGAACAAGTTATAGCGCAGGTTTTGGTATTCGTAACCACAATATGTTTGCCGATTTTGCTTATGTTTACACAATGTACAATCAAACGTATTATCTATATAATCCAATGTTAGTAAACCCAGCACAAAATAGTATGGTTAATTCCAGCTATATGCTTACGATTGGATTAAGGTGGTAAACAAGCGAATTTTTATTTAAGTTCTTTTTAAAGTCCTCAATTTTTTTGAGGATTTTTTTATTTCTAATTTTTTTGCTGCTGAAAAAAATTATTTTTGAAAGTAAAATTCAATTTGCCATTTGCCAATCTTTAATTTGCATTTTTATCCTAAAATCCTAAATTTTAGTACTTTTGTTTTTATTACGAATAAGATTAACGTGGCGATTGACAGTGTTCTACAACAATATCTTTCATCTGATAAAACTTTACAACTCACCCAAAAGTTAAATTCGGACACAGTTTGTCATGCCTATTTGCAAGGATTAATAGGATCTTCCGCTTCTTTTGTTGCTTCAGCAATTAGTAAAAGTATTCCGCAAACACATCTTTTTATTTTGAATGAAAAAGAAGAAGCGGCTTATTTTCTGAATGATTTAGAAAATATTACTGGAGGAAAAAAAATATTTTTCTTGCCGGCTTCCTACCGAAAAGCATACGATCCTGAACTGACAGATAATGCAAATATTTCGCTTAGGGCTGAAGTTTTAAATGCTATTTCCGCAAAGTCAAATACATTAATAGTTACTTATCCAGAAGCTTTAAACGAAAAAGTAGTTACTAAAACGCATCTGAAAAAAAATACACTTGCACTTCAAGTTGGAGAAAAAATTTCAATAGATTTTATAACTCAAGTATTGGTAACCTATCATTTTAATCGTGTTGATTATGTTGCTGAACCTGGAGAATTTTCAGTTCGCGGAGGCATTGTAGATATTTTTTCTTTTGCAAATGAAAATCCTTATCGAGTAGAATTTTCAGGAGATAATGTAGATTCTATTCGCACTTTTGATGCTGCTACGCAACTTTCTGTTCAAACAGTTTCTTATTGCAGCATTATTCCAAATTTACAAATCAATATTGACAAAGAAAATCGCCAAACATTTTTTGAATTTATTCCCGAAAATACTATTGTTTGGCTGAAAGATACGGTCTTTACAGTTGACAGAATACAAGATGCGTTGGATGTTGCCAATAAAATATACGAGCAAAAAAAGTCGCTTATTGAGCAACTGCCTCCGGAAGAAATTTATTGCAGTAAAGAACTATTTTTAGAACAGTTGTCTCAATTTAAAACGATAGAGTTTGGAGGAAAACCTTATTTTAATTCCGATATGGAAATGCAATACAATATAGCTCCTCAATTTCCATTTAATAAAAATTTTAATTTGTTATTAGATCATCTGAAATCGAATATTGCCAAAGGAATTACCAATTTTATTTTTTCAGATAATCAAAAACAATTAGAGCGTTTACATAAGATTTTTGAAGATGTTTCGGGAACAAATACCTTGTTTTTTCAAGAAGGAAATTCAGGAACACTTTACGAAGGTTTTGCCGATAATGATTTAAAAATTGCTTGTTATACCGATCATCAAATCTTCAATCGTCATGCGCGTTTTCGATTAAAAAGTGGTTTCAAAAAAACAAGTGAAGCTATTACGTTAAAAGAATTAAAAGGCTTACATCCGGGCGATTTTGTAACACATATTGATCATGGTGTTGGACGTTTTGCCGGTCTTGAAAAAATGGATGTGAATGGCAAACAGCAAGAAGTTATTCGCATTATGTATAAAGATAATGACTTGTTGTATGTAAGTATTCATTCGCTACATCGAATTGCTAAATATTCAGGAAAGGAAGGAGCAGAGCCAAAAATAAATAAACTTGGCTCCAATTCTTGGAGTGTACTTAAACAAAAAACGAAGAAAAAAGTTAAGGAAATTGCTTTCGATCTTATTCAACTTTATGCCAAACGAAAAGCGCAAAAAGGAAATG
>DATLTG010000297.1:0-2791 GCA_035533735.1 Bacteroidia bacterium | reverse complement strand
CTGTCATTTTACTACGGCAACTTTAAACAACTTCAAATTAAAAAATCCCGCAAAAATATTTTTACGGGATTTTTTTTGAATTTTATTTTATTTTTTAGGCTGCTTCGGCAACCACTTCTGTTACACTTGGAATCATTTTTTTTAACAAAGCTTCAATACCAGCTTTTAATGTTAATGTTGAGGAAGGACATCCGCTACATGAACCTTTTAACACCACTTCTACAACACCATCTTTAAACGATTTAAACGTAATTAATCCACCATCGCCTTCAACAGCCGGACGAATATATTGATCCAATATTTCGATTATTTTAGCTTCCATTTCAGTCTGAGGCACCACGTGTTCGGTATAAACAGAAGTAGTATTTTTAAAAGAAGAATCTGCCGGCATTTCTTGTTTCGGAAGTTCTGAAATAATTTTTTTTCCTTCCGAAATATATTGTTTAATAAACTCGCGCAATTCAAAAACAATGTCGTCCCAACTTACCGCATCTGTTTTTGTAACAGTAATATAATTGGCATTGAAAAAAATATTTTTCACAAAAGGAAATTCAAATAATTTGGCAGCAAGTGGAGCGTCTTTTGTTTCTGCTTTGCTTTGATATTGAGCAGTTGCGCCTTCTTCAATCAATAATATATTTGCCACAAATTTCATTGCCGATGGATTAGGTGTACTTTCAGCATACAAAGCAACAGGCATTTTAAGTGTATTTTCCATGATGATTTTTTTATCTATTTAATAGGAATAAGTAATATTGTAGAATATTTAAAGCACAAAAATAGCAATAATTTTGAGGAGAAAAGTTGATTTTTTGATAATAGGTTCAGGCGTTGCCGGATTGAGTTACGCGTTAAAAGTGGCTCCATTCGGTAAAGTGTGCATGATTACGAAAGCTAATGAAGATGAATCGAATACCAAATATGCGCAAGGTGGAATTGCTGCTGTGATGTACGAACCTGATTCGTATGAAAAACACATTAGCGATACGCTTATTTGCGGAGACGGCTTGTGCGATGAAAAGGTGGTGCGAATGGTCATTACTGAATCTACCGAACGCGTAAAAGAATTGATTGAGTGGGGTGCTAAATTTGATAAAAATCCGAAAGGAGAATATGATTTAGCAAAAGAAGGCGGACATTCGGAACATCGCATTTTACATCATAAAGACAACACCGGATTTGAAATTGAACGCGCTTTATTAGCGAAAGCACATGCGCATCCGAACATCGAAATTTTCGATCATTATTTTGCCATTGATATTTTAACACAACATCATCTCGGCATTCAAGTAAACAGCAGAACACCTGATATTGCTTGTTATGGTGCGTATGTATTGAATATAAAAACCAATAAAGTAGAAACCATTTTAGCGAAAACAACTTTAATGGCAACTGGTGGTGCGGGAAATGTGTATGAAGCGACTACCAATCCTACAATTGCCACAGGCGATGGAATTGCAATGGTGTATCGCGCTAAAGGTTGTGTTGAAAATATGGAGTTTATACAATTTCATCCAACTTCACTTTACAATCCAGGCGAACGTCCCTCATTTCTTATTTCTGAAGCAGTGCGTGGTTTTGGCGGCATATTAAAAACGATGGATGGAAATTCCTTTATGGAAAAATACGATGCACGCAAATCACTTGCTCCGCGTGATATTGTTGCCAGAGCGGTTGATAATGAAATGAAAATGAGTGGCGATGATTTTGTTTATTTAGATTGTACGCATCTTGATAAAGCAGCGTTGACAGAACATTTTCCGAACATTTATAAAAAATGTTTGTCGCTTGGAATTGATATCACGACAGATTTTATTCCTGTCGTTCCGGCTTCACACTACCTTTGCGGAGGTATAAAAGTAGATCAACAAGGTAGAAGTTCTATTCAAAATTTATTTGCAGTTGGCGAATGTGCTTCCAGTGGATTACATGGCGCGAATCGTTTGGCTTCTAATTCATTGCTGGAAGCTTTGGTGTATGCGCATCACGCAAGTTTGAGTGCTATAGAGCAAATCAAAAAAAATATTTTTTGCGAACAACTTCCTGATTGGGATACCGAAGGAACAGAACACCCGGAAGAAATGATTTTGATTACGCAAAGTTTAAAAGAGGTACAAGCAATTATGAGTAGTTATGTGGGGATTGTTCGTTCTGATTTACGCCTTCAACGGGCATTTGACCGATTAGAAATTCTCTATAAAGAGAACGAAATGTTGTATCAAAAAACAACACTTTCTCCCAGATTATGCGAATTGCGCAACTTAATTACAATTGGTTATTTAATTATTAAATGCGCGATGAAACGCAAAGAAAGCAGAGGCTTACACTATTCTGTTGATTATTTGAAATAAAAAAATTGCGTTGCCCTTTTTCAAGAACAACGCAATGATAATTACATCGCACTTTTTAGCTTCAATCAGAACAAACTTATTCCAACTGTAAACGGAGTAAGTTGCGGACCTTTATTGCTATCAAAAAGAGTGTTCAGCGCATAGGTTGCATAGAGGGAAAAATAACCATAACCGGCACGAACGGTTGCGCTGGCACTGAAAGGCGACAAATTGTAATCATCTACTACTTTTAAATTAATTTCACTATTTCTCATTTGATAAGATTGTTTTGTTTTAGAATGAATGTTGTAACCCAAAATAATTCCTCCTGCCAAATGAAAAGATTTTTTCGGATTAGCACTTGTATTAAAATCAAGTAATACTGGAAGATTGATAAAACACTCTTTTAACTTATTGGTGGTATAATTAATTTGTTTATTGATACTTCCTGTTGTAACAGC
>DATLTG010000296.1:0-2077 GCA_035533735.1 Bacteroidia bacterium | reverse complement strand
AAAATCCCTCGCCAAAAACATTTACTTGAAAACTAAAAGAAAACAATAAAATGCCCTTCTAAAAAACGAAACGATGAATCCAAGCCTTGAACTTTTGTTTATTTTGGCTTGTCCGAAGGACTCCTTACGGAGAAGTTGATTCAGAATCTCTACAAAAAAATTAATGGAAAATTAAAAATGGAGAATTGAAAATTATTTTTTTAACCGACCAAAACGTAAACTATAAAAAAATGGTTTTCTGCTAATTTGATAGGGAGCTCCCAATATTTTTAACATTTCTTCCATTTTTCGAGTCATTAAACAAGTAATGATTATTTCTTCTCCTTTAGTTGTAATAAGCCGAGTGTAAAAATAATATATAAATCCCAAAACCCCTGAATTATATGCTGGTGCTATATACACAGTGATTTTTTCAAAATCGCTGTTTTGGTATTTCTTCACGGTACCATTTTTTTTCACAATAAGTTCGTCAAAATTGATGGTGATTTCTTCTCCTTTGTTTCTTAAATAATATTCTATATGCAAATAAAGGGCGGGAAGGGCTGAAAATAACCACATACCTGTCATTATTGCAAAGCCAATAAAAGTTCGAAATTGTGGGTAAAAATAAAAGCAGCCTACCATTGCAATAGCCATATAAATTTGATAATTAAAAGCATTGTATTGATTTTTAAATGTTATTTTTAAGGTCATTATTTAGATTTTTCGCTCAAGAATTGCACTTTTTTAAACTTAATTACCTAATCACTTTTAATCTTAACATTCAATATTGTCAATTAAAATCTATTGAAAAGAAAACTTATCTTCTCACTTTTTCAATTCGCAAACCAACATCCATAATTTCCGGAAGTTGTTCGGTGCGCATAGCTTGTTGGAATTCAAAAATATAATTTCCAGGATGTGGAAAACGTACATTTTTTTTGAATAGAATTTGATTGTCCCAAATATCACCTAAACCACTGCCCAGCCATTTTCCATTTTGATCGGCAAGAATACATTCCAGCGTATCCACCGCTTTTCCGCCATCCGGAAATTGCGTGGTAATAAATAAATAAATATTTCGGTATGGATAATTATCGGTATTCCGAATGTTCACATAAAAATTAGTAGGTGTAATGGTATCCGAAATCGGCACTTGAAATTTTATACTGTTTTTTACATCCCAAGTATTATTAGGAATTTTTTGGTTTTTTTCAAATACCCGATTTTTATCGCACGAAGAAAGTGTGATTAAAATTAATCCTGAAAAAAAAAGGGGCTTAAAAAAAAGTTTTCGCATCATGGTTTTGGAGCGGCTTGTACAAAATTCTTTTTGCGTTTTTTATATTTATGTTTTTTGCGTTTTTGATCAAAGCGCGTTAAACTATCTTGTCCAACCACATTTTCATAATCCAATTTTTTCTCCACTACAACAGGAGCTTGTTCTTTTACAAATTCAACCGGAAACTTTCCTTCCTTGTTCATTTTAATAATTTCGTTTACACGAGAAACTTCAATCGGAATAAATTTATCAGGTTCGGAAGTGTAAGAATACCAAATAATTCGTCTAAAAATATCAGTTTTTTGATGAAACGCTTTTCCTTTTTCCGATTCAATTTTTAGCGATATATCCGGAAAATCTTTCAGCGCATCTAAATAACTGTCTAACTCATAATTCAAGCAACATTTTAATTTTCCGCATTGTCCAGCAAGTTTCAACGGATTCAACGAAAGTTGCTGATAACGTGCAGCTCCGGTTGTAACCGAACGAAAATCTGTTAACCAAGTAGAACAACACAATTCGCGTCCGCAGGAACCAATTCCGCCTAAACGACTTGCCTCTTGACGTGCGCCAATTTGCCGCATTTCAATTCGCACTTTAAATTCATCCGCCATTAATTTTATCAATTCTCTGAAATCCACACGTTCATCAGCTGTGTAATAAAAAATAGCTTTTGTTTTATCGCCTTGATATTCCACATCACTTATTTTCATGTGTAATTTTAAACGAACGGCAATGGTGCGCGCACGGTGCATCGTATCATTTTCCAGTGCTTGCGCTTCTTTCCATTTATCAATATCAGCCGATTTTGCTTTG
>DATLTG010000295.1:0-4742 GCA_035533735.1 Bacteroidia bacterium | reverse complement strand
TGATATTGATAATTTCTGATTAGCATAAAATTTGGCTACTTTTATTTTTTTATTCGTTTTGGCTTTTACGAACTTAAAAATAACGATGGAAACGGTTACTTTATCAAAAATTGGCGTTTCATTAAAATGATAAATCTCTTCAAAAAAACCATTTGAAACCATATAATTTCTAAGTGAAATCGAATGAGTTGTATTCATCCAATATTCTGGGCAAATAAAAATTAATTGTCCATTATCATTTAACAATTCAATAGATTTAAAAATAAAAATGTATAAATAATCGCAAAGACTATTAAAGTATTTATTCCAAATCGAATTTGTTATCAATTCTTTTTTTAAATCAGCTTCTAAGTTTTTCCAACGTATGTAAGGAGGATTACCAATAATTAAATCAAATTTTTCATCAATTTTGGCAGAAACAAAACTTTCGTAGCGAACATTTTTAAATTCTTTCGCCAATTCTTCATCAATTTCAAAAGCCGTCAGATTATTAAATCCTTTTTTTTGAAGAAGTTTTAAAAAAATTCCTTCGCCACAAGATGGTTCTAAAATTTTTGAATTAGAATAAATATCAGCTAATTCAATCATAAAGTCAGCCACTATTTCAGGTGTGAAATATTGTCCAAATTTATTTTTTGATTTTTGCCTTTCTACTACTTCCATTCAGTATGAATACTTTTGATAAAAATAATTAAATAATTCTTCCATCTTTCATTACCAATTTTCTATCTGCCATATCAGCGAGTTCTTCATTGTGCGTAACAATTACAAAAGTTTGGTTGAATTTATCACGTAAGGTAAAAAAAAGTGCGTGCAAATCTTTCGCAGAAGCAGAATCTAAATTTCCAGAAGGCTCATCAGCCAAAACCATTAAGGGATTATTTATTAATGCTCTTGCCACTGCCACGCGTTGTTGTTCTCCACCCGAAAGTTCCGAAGGTTTGTGGTGCATTCGCTCCGACAAACCTAAAAAAGTTAAAAATTCAATGGCTTTTTGTTCCGCTTCTTGTTTTGATTTTTTTGCGATAAAAGCAGGAATACAAACATTTTCCAGAGCCGTAAATTCAGGTAACAGATGGTGAAACTGAAAAACAAAGCCGATATTTTTATTTCTGAAATTCGACAAGTGTTTGTCTTTCATTTGCGAAAGCACCAATTCATTTACCGTAACTTCTCCACTATCGGCTTTGTCTAAAGCACCAATAATGTGCAACAGCGTGCTTTTACCAGCACCAGAAGCACCAACAATGGATACCACTTCGCCTTTTTTGATTTCCACATCCACGCCTTTCAACACTTCTAAAGTGCCGTAAGATTTGTGAATGTTTTTTGCTTTAATCATAAAAATAATTTTCAAAAATAAAAAAAGCAGACCTATAAGCCGGGTTCTGTCGAGTTCTATCATTTATCTAGAGTTGAATTCACACTCAACTTCCATCAACCTACCCTCCGGAATCGAGCGAGCAGCTCTAAAGCTCCGGTATATTTGGTTTTTCAACCCATAAGGTTTACCCAAAACAACTGTTACCAATTGTTTTCGTGAGCTCTTACCTCACGTTTTCACCCTTATCCGCAAAAGCGGACGGTTCTTTTCTGTGGCACTTGCTGTCTTCGTTACCGAAGCCTTCCTGTTAGGAAGTATGGTGCTCTGTGTTGCCCGGACTTTCCTCTGTTTGAAAAAACAAACAGCGATAGAACGGTCTGCTCCGCAAAATTACATTTTTGTTTTGAATGAATAGAGAATAAAAATGGAGGGGGAAAAAAACATAAAACTCAAGTTACAATACAATGTTCCACATTATTTGTTAAGCTGTGTGAAAGTAATTTAAAGGACTATTTTATAAATTACTGAAATGACAATACAATTTTTATATAATTCATTAGTTTTTAGTATCTTCGTTGTACCTAAATTCATTTCGCATGAAACAAATAATAATATTTTTCGCAATATTTTTTTTGCAAGGATTTTATTTTTCTGCAAAAGCACAAACTTGGAGCGCAGTAGATGGTGGCATTAATAATTCTTATAACGGAAGTGCAAAAACAAGTTTTATTACCTCGATGGCTGTATATAAAGGAGAACTTTATGTAGCAGGTTCGTTTGATAGTGTGGATGCCAAGCCTGCTAATAATATAGCCAAATGGAACGGCACTTCTTGGTCGGCAGTTGGCACAGGAGCAAACGCTGTTATTTACGCTTTAACTGTTTATGATGGAAACTTATATATTGGGGGTGATTTTACAATAATAAATGGCGTTTCTGCAATGCACATTGCTAAATGGGATAGTGTTAATTTTAATGCTATAGGTTATGGCATAAATGAGGACATAAGTAATATCACTATTTTTAACGGAAACTTAATTGCAGGAACAGCTACAGGAGGAGGCAGTCCTTATATATATCAATGGAATGGAACAAGTTGGATTGCGGCTTTAAGTGGGCTAGGAGGATCACCTGATTCATTTAGTGCTTTTGGAGATTCCTTGTATGCTGGTGTGGGTGAAGGATTTTATAATTGGACTAATACCTATTGGAATTTGAATGCTTATGTGGAATATGTCGCTGGTTCTTATGGTGATGTTGGTGCAAGCATACTTAGTTATATAAAATATAATTCAAATTTATATGTGGGTGGAAGTTTTGGAAACCAAAACTGCAATTTTGGCGTAAGTGGTGGAGTTAGTGAATGGAATGGAACAAGCTTTAATTCCTGTCCAATTAATGTAGGTGTTCCCAGATATGGATGTGCTCAACAAAATGTGTCAGGTCAGCCTTGTGTTCGCACATTTGCAGTATATAATGGAGATTTGTATGCAGGTGGAACATATTCTCAAGGATGGATTAATGATAGCGTAGTGCCTCTTTTCAATATCGTCAGATTCGATGGCACAAACACTTCTTCTCTCGGAAGCGGTATAACATTAAACCAAAGCTCATTTATTAATCATACAGTTCCATACGGAAATGGTAATTCAGTATTGATTGTTGATGCAATGGCAGTTTATGACAGTTCTCTTTACGTTGGAGGATGTTTTGATAATGCAGGCGGGATACCAGTCAATAATATTGCGAGATGGAAAACTCCAACACCAACTGTAGCTCCTCCTATTAATAACGCAACAGCTTTTTCAAAAACAATTTTATTTCCAAGTCCTAACGAAGGTGTATTTTCTGTAGGCATTCCGAATTTACCAACTCCTCCACAATTAGAAATTTTCGATGACTTAGGTCAAAAAATAATTTCTACAACGCTCACTGCTTCGCAAACACAAATTGATTTAAGCGATAAAGCAAAAGGAATTTATTTCTACAAAGTTTTTACGGAAGACGGAAAATACACTACCGTTGGAAAATTTATTTTGGAATAAAAATAATTATCAAGAAATACTATTTTCGTAATTCGCTTTTTTGATAATCAAATTTAAATTATTGAAGTTGTTTAAAGTTCCATTTTAGGGGAATTTATTAAAAATCGTTTTTTGATAAAAGCCCAATAGTATCTGAGTATTGTAAACCAATGCTATTTACTATTGGGAAAAAAATAATGTTACGAAAAATAATAATAAAAAAGAGATTTGTCCACACCTAAAATTTGGCAATGGACTAAAAAACACTAAACGAAAGATTAACAGCTTCGGAAATATGAAATTAATTGAAAAATATATTAAACTAAAGCCATCTGTATTATGAATGCACGTATTCTCAATACCTCATCAAAAATAAATAATCGCTTATATTACTAATTGATGTTTTTAGATGCCACTTTGTATGCAAATTGTATGCAAATAAAAAATGGTTTCAAACCATTACGTCTAAAACCATTAATTTTATTGTGATTCCGAAGCGATTCGAACGCTTGACCTACTGCTTAGAAGGCAGTTGCTCTATCCAACTGAGCTACGGAACCGAATTCCTTTAAAGTTCAAAGTCTAAAATTTAAGGTTGATGTAACGTTAAACTTTAGACTTTTCTACAAAATTATTTAGTCGGGGCGGCAAGATTCGAACTTGCGACCTCCTGGTCCCAAACCAGGCGCGATGACCGGACTACGCTACGCCCCGAACTTTATTATCAGCATCTCAAAAGATTCGCCTAAATGCGGGCGCAAATGTAAAATATTAATCCAATATTACAAAGTCTTTTTTTATTTCTGAGCGATGGCTTCCGCACATTTTTCTCCATCAATGGCAGCAGAAACAATTCCTCCGGCATATCCTGCGCCTTCTCCGCAAGGATAAAAACCTTTTATTTGTGGATGTTCCAACGTTTCTTTGTCGCGCGGAATTTTTACAGGCGATGAAGTGCGCGTTTCTACACCCACAATTACTGCTTCGTTGGTGAGGTATTTCGGCATTTTTTTTCCAAAAAACTTTAGTCCTTCTTGTAAAGAGAAACGAATAGGAGCAGACAATAATTCATGCAAAGCTGCCGATTTTATTCCCGGTTGGTACGAACATTCTGGCAAAGTTTCCGAAGTTTTATTTTGAATAAAATCGAGCAAACGTTGCGCAGGAGCAGTTTGTGTTTTTCCTCCAGCTTCAAAAGCCATTTTTTCCAATTCTTGCTGATAATACATTCCCGCTAAAGCCCCGTGTTCAGCGTATTTTTTTAAATCAGCCAATTCAATACTCACCACCAAACCCGAATTTGCAAAAGGATTGTTTCGTTTGGAAGGCGACCAGCCGTTTGTTACCACTTGTTCTGCATCGGTTGCACAAGGAGCAATAATTCCGCCCGGACA
>DATLTG010000294.1:0-3673 GCA_035533735.1 Bacteroidia bacterium | reverse complement strand
TAGGCATTGTGGTAATTGGGGATATGGATAATTTGCCAAGTTTTCCTCCTTTTGCTATTTCTGTGTAGGAGAAATAAGCGAATAAAATCCTGTTTTTACGAACGGAAAAATAAAATCAGCAATAAAAAAATTGATTAGAGTTAATTAAAAATCCTTTTTATCCAGAAGCTCAATTTACTTTGACGGACTTTGCTATTATTACAAAATATCTTTTCGTAGGTTGAAGAATAGTTTTATTTTTTATGCTAATCGTGGTGTTGGTGGTCATCGTGGTGTTGGTGGTCATCATGATGTTGGTCTTCTGAATGGTGGTATCTACCATGTTCATGGCGTTCCCTTCCGTGATTATCTTTATAATACCAAAAACTGTCCCTTTGATAATATCCGCCCATAGGCTCTAAATATGCAGTACATCCTTGCAACAAGAGTGATCCAAATAAACATATTGCTACTATTCGTGTTTTCATTTTCATAATTATTGTTTGTAACGGTAAGTACTTTGAAAAACTTTTCAAATTAATAACGGTACAAAAATGATAACATTTAAAATTTGGAGTGTTATATTTTTAAGATGAAATCTTACATAAATCACATAAGTACCTATTCCTTGAAGTCGAATTGCAATAAATTAATATCAGACAGTGAAATTTTACTGCATTTTTCTAATACTTTATTTTATAATTCCGATATTCACGGCTTAAATGACAGAAGCTAAAGCAAGAATAAAAATTAATAAATTGCTGGAAGAAGCAGGATGGCGGTTCTTTGCGGAGAACGGCAAACCTGCTAATGTTGTTTTAGAGCCAAACACTAAAATTATTCAGCACCAGCTTGACAACTTTGGCGATGACTTTGAAAAAACGTCAAACGGTTTTATTGACTATTTGCTACTTGACGAAAAAGGGTTTCCATTCATAGTTTTAGAAGCTAAAAAAGAAGAAATAAATCCGCTTATTGCAAAAGAACAAGCAAGAAAATATGCAACGGCACAAAATTGCCGTTTTGTTATTCTTTCAAATGGCAACCAACATTATTTTTGGGATTTACAGAAAGGAAATCCGAACATTATTTCAAAATTTCCAACTCCCGAAACAGTTATAGGCTACAATTCTTTTAAACCAAATTCACAAAGTTTAATTAGTGAAACGGTAAAAGAAGATTACATAGCTACCACACAAAAACCCGATTACTACAAAGACCCAAGATGGATTGATGAAACGCAACGCAAAAATTATTTAGAAGAAAACAAACTTCGTTTATTGCGAAAGTATCAGGTACATGCAATTGAGAAAATTCAACAGGAAGTAAAAAACGGCAAAGACCGATTTCTTTTTGAAATGGCAACAGGCACAGGGAAAACTTTAACAGCAGCAGCCGTTATCAAATTATTTTTGCGAACAGGTAATGCAAGACGTGTTTTATTTTTAGTTGACCGCTTAGAATTGGAAGACCAAGCCGACAAAGCATTTAAAGAATATTTACGAAACGACTACCAATGTTGCATCTATAAAGAAAACAGGGACGATTGGAGAAAAAACGAAATTGTTGTTTCTACTGTTCAGTCATTTCTTTTCAAGAACAAATACAAAAGAATTTTTTCGCCAACTGATTTTGATTTGGTGATTTCAGACGAAGCACACCGTAGTATTGGAGGAAACAGCAGAGCCGTTTTTGAATATTTCATTGGCTATAAATTAGGATTGACGGCAACACCAAAAGATTATCTCAAAAAGATTGACCCAAAAAAGCTAAACGAGAAAGACCCAAGAGAATTAGAAAGACGAATGTTACTTGACACATACTCAACTTTCGGTTGTGCAGATGGCACACCTACATTCCAATATTCTTTGTTGCACGGAGTAGGTGAGCGTTCAGAATTTAACTTAATACATGAAATTCAGGACGCTACAAAGTATGACATACTTTTAATAGACGAACCAGAGTCATCATTTGACAACCTTTTCTTGAAAAAAGAAATCAATACAATTATAAAAGATATTTCCGCTTTAATGCCAGTTGTTGTTGTTACCCATAATAGCACGGTAGGCGCTTCAATTAAACCTAATTATATGGCTATCACTCAAAAAAGCATTGAAAACGACAAGGTTGTATATCGCGTATATACTGGTTATCCATCTGACAAAGAGTTAACTTGTTTAGACGGAACTAAAATCAAAAACTTTGATAATATTCTTAATTGCTTAGAAGCGGGTATTGAAGCCTACACAGAACGTAAAAATCAAACATATGCAATACTTAAAGATTAATCTCAATAAAGGTTTTTATCGTTTAGATGAAACAAAAGAAATCTGGATAGAATTAGACCAACTCAGCAAAGACCATTTACTTATCCTATTGAAATTTGCGACTGAAAAGGATTTTGAAATGGACAAATATAATAACGACTTACTTCAAAATCCAGCTCATAATATTATTTATAAAAACATTTATGGTAAGTTTAATGATTTCTTAGACAATAAAACAAGATTTCAAGACAGCGTGGAATTAATTTATAAATCTGCATTAGATAAGTATAAAATATTAAGCGAAGACTAAAACGAAAATTTCAAGATAACACATTCTCATTTTTGATTTCCGAATTGAAATTGTTTTGGGTCAATAATTGGCATGATTGCTCCATGTAAAAACGTTCCTTTAAACGCAGAAAACATTATTCCTCTTGTTGTTGATAATGAGATAATATTCAACGTTTCTATTAATTTTTGAGGAATATCGATTTTTCCATTAGTCTCGATTTTAATTACAGCATCAAAATTTGTAATTTCAAAAATACAACTAACCGACAATGAACCTAAAACAATTGACAGGTCGTCATTTTTTATTTCAATATGAACTATTACGAAAATGAGTTTTTTTGCCGAATCAACACGACTTTCAACCCTAATATTGAAATTAAAATTAGTTATTGGCTTATTGGGATTTGCTGGTAATGTAAGTGAACTATTTAGCAATTCAATTGCCTTAATTTGCATATCAACTTTAAATTCTTTATTTTCTATTTTAGCCATTTTATGCTTGATTTAATAATTGATAAGATTGACTTTTTTGACTTGTATAGAAATTACTACCAAATAAATCAACGCCCTTTTCTAAGGGCGTTTTTAGTTGAATTGAAGCAGGAACTTCAATAGACTTTACAACAATTTCTCTTCTATAAATGACTTGAGTTTGTTGCTCTCCAAGTAAGGAAACTAACTCAACACCCAATGTATGAGCAATTTCTAACAAAATATCTATTGTGAAATTTTGTGTTCCGCTTAACCACTTAGTTATTTCAGACGGATTTTTTCTAATATGTTCAGCAAATTGAGTTTTATTCCAACTTCTGTTTCGCATACAATCTTCAATGCGAGCGGCAAGTTGCATTTTCGTTTTCGTTTTCTCCATTTCTAATGAAGTAACTTCGTCTAATAGCCCTTTTAATTTTGAGCTACTATACTTTCTTGCTTTGGTTGCTTTATTCATCTTCATAATTTTTTAAATTTCCTTCTAATTCTGTTCCATCTTTTGACCAATACAAATCACCATTATCAATTTGTTTCAAAATACATTCAGCATAAGACATTACTTTCTTTACTTCCATTGACAATTTTTTGTCATCTTGCCATTTTATTACTGATTTACTTTTAAATCCACCACCACAAAGAATAAT
>DATLTG010000293.1:0-5299 GCA_035533735.1 Bacteroidia bacterium | reverse complement strand
TTTAGAAATGATTAAGCCGGAATTTGTTGACGGAAAATCAAATCCGATTGACAAAGAAACCTACAATGCCACCATTATTTTCTTCGAAAAATTATTAAAAATTGTTCATCCGTTTATGCCTTTTATTACGGAAGAAATTTGGCATTTGATAAAAAATCGTTCTGAAAAAGATTGTATTATTGTTTCGGAGTGGCCTGAAGTTGAGGTTAACTCGAAAAAATTATCTGATGTAATTCCTAATAGTATAATTGAAGATTTATGTAGGAATAATCCCGACATGAAGAACAATCCATTTCTTTCTAATTGGCAAGAACAGCAAGGGCTTAAATGGCTTTTAGATTATTCGAAAAATATTAAAAGTGCTTTCGAGCCAGCAATAAAGGCATTTGAACCTTTAAATCAAATATTTGAGCCTGTGAGAAGTATTCAAAAAACAATGGATTCATTTAATCACGCATCAGAGGTAATAACGCAAATAAGAAATATTAGAAAAGAAATAAATATTCCTTTGAAAGAAAATTTAAAATTATTCGTAATTGAGGAAAATAACGATAAGACTTTTGATGATATTATCATGAAACTCTCAGGTAATACATCTATAAAATATGTTACTGAAAAGCCGAGTAATTCAATAGAATTTACAATCAAAGAAAATCAATATTTCGTACCAATTTCAGGAAAAATTAATATTGAAGAAGAAAAAACTCGAATAGAAAAAGAGCTCGATTACAACAAAGGATTTTTAAATTCGGTGATGAAAAAACTTTCGAATGAAAAATTTGTTTCCAATGCAAAGCCCGAAATTATTGAGATGGAGCGCAAGAAACAATCGGATACCGAAGCGAAAATAAAATCGTTGGAAGAACAATTAGTTTCTTTGAAATAATAATCCACAAAAATGACAAATGATATTTTAACGGATTTAAAAAGCAATAACAACAGTGCTTTCGGGCAACTTTACAAAGAATATTTTTCGATGGTAAATCGTTTCGTTACTAACAATAGCGGACGAACAGATGATGCAGAAGATATTTTTCAGGACACGATGATTGTTTTGTTTGAAAAATTAAAGCAAGACGATTTTCAACTTACTGCTTCTATAAAAACTTACATTATGGCAATCAGTAAAAACCTTTGGTTTAAACACCTGCGAAATGCCAACCGTGAAATTGAACTAACACCATCTTATGAAAATAAATTTTACGAAGAAATTAATCACGCCATAGAAGAGGAAAAATCCTATTCAGATAAATTACAAAACTACCTCGACAAAATAACTCTCCATTGCAAAGGGCTAATACACGATATGTTTTTCAAAGAAAAAAACATTGAACAAATTCAAAAAGAGTATGGCTATTCTTCTAAACACAATGCGCAGAATCAAAAACATAAGTGTATAGAACAAATTCGAAAAGTAAAAGCGGTAGAAGAAAAAAGTAAAAAATAATTTTTTTATCCTTTGGGTGATTTTTTTAAACCATTGGTATTAAATAGTATTATAAACTTTAAACTCATTTTTATCGGGGGCTAAAAATGAATAACAAATGTAGTATTAAAATTTGTTATCGAAAAAAAATCCATTGTTGATAATTTTTTTTTGTTTAGTTATCAAAGACATAAAAATATATTTTATTAACATGCGTTAAAAGTGGCGCAGAATGGCTTATATTTACTGTGTTTCAAAAAAAATATTTTTCGAATGCCAACTTTTTCTCATCTACATGTTCATACTCAATTTTCGTTACTTGATGGTGCTGCAAGTATTTCTGCTTTATATAAAAAGGCGGTAAATGATAATATGCCGGCAATTGCCATTACAGATCACGGAAATATGTTTGGCGCTTTTAAATTTGTCGCGGAAGCCGGAAAACACAACTCTCCTGAAAATCCTAATAAAATAAAAGCCATTGTAGGTTGCGAATTTTATGTAGTAAAAGATCGTCATAAAAGACAATTTACGAAAGACGATAAAGATGTGCGCTATCACCAACTTTTATTGGCTAAGGATGCGGAAGGTTATCGTAATTTAACCAAACTTTGTTCGCTCGGTTACATGGAAGGTTTATACGGCAAATATCCGCGTATCGACAAAGAATTAATTTTAAAATACCACACAGGTTTAATTGCAACTACTTGCTGCATCGGAGCTTCTGTGCCGAAAACAATTTTGAAAAAAGGAGAGCAAGAAGGCGAAGAGGAATTCAAATGGTGGCTCGATATTTTTGGCGAAGATTATTATGTGGAAATTCAACGACACGATATTCCTGAACAAAATAAGGTGAATGTTACTTTGTTGAATTTGGCGAAAAAACACAACGTAAAAATTATCGCTTCTAATGATTCACATTATGTGGATAGAGAAGATTTTAATGCACACGATATTTTATTGTGCATCAACACAGGCGAAAAACAAAGTACGCCAACGGTAAAAGAATTTTCGGATGATGAATCGTTTACTAAAGACAAGCGTTTTGCTTTTTACAACGATCAGTTTTATTTTAAAACTACGGACGAAATGTCGCAACTGTTCCGCGATTTGCCGGAAGCAATTGATAACACCAACGAAATAGTTGGCAAAATAAGTCCGCTGAAACTGAAACAAGATATTCTTTTACCACATTTTAAAATTCCGGAAGGTTTTGTTTCGCAAGATGAATATTTAAAATACCTCACTTTTGAAGGTGCCAAAAAACGTTACAAAGAGTTGACTCCTGAAATTGAAGAACGAATCAATTTTGAGTTATTCACGATAAAAACAATGGGCTTTGCAGGCTACTTTTTAATTGTAGCCGATTTTATAAAAGCCGGTCGTGATTTGGGCGTACTTATTGGTCCAGGAAGAGGTTCAGCTGCTGGTTCTGCAGTAGCTTATTGTATTGAAATTACCAATATAGATCCGATTAAATACAATTTACTTTTCGAGCGTTTTTTGAATCCCGACCGGAAATCAATGCCCGATATTGATACCGATTTTGATGATGAAGGCAGACAAAAAGTAATTGATTACGTAGTGGAGAAATACGGAAAAAATCAAGTGGCGCAAATTGTAACGTACGGAACAATGGCTGCCAAAATGAGTATTAAAGATGTTTCGCGCGTAATGGATTTGCCTTTGCAGGAAGCTAATATATTGGCAAAATTAGTTCCGGACAGACCCGGAATTGAATTGCAAAGAGTGTTACTTGCTCCGCTTGACGGAGAAAAAAGTTTGAAAGAAAAAGAGGGTTTGCAAAACGATGATTTAGAAAACGTAAAAAAATTACGTGCCATTCACAAAGGCACCGATTTACAAGCCAAAGTTTTAAAAGAAGCACTGATTTTAGAAGGCTCTGTGCGCGGAACAGGAATTCATGCTGCGGGAATTATTATTGCGCCCAAAGATTTAAGCGAAATTATTCCGGTTGCCAAATCGAAGGAAACTGAATTACTTATTACCCAATACGATGGAAGAGTAATTGAAGATGCAGGCGTTATTAAAATGGATTTTTTGGGCTTAAAAACGCTCACCATTTTACGAGATGCCATGCTGTTAATTAAACAAAATCATGGAATAACAATTGATTTGGATACTATTCCATTGGACGATAAAAAAACGCTGGAACTCTATCAAAGAGGCGAAACAAATGCTACTTTTCAATTTGAATCTGCCGGAATGCAAAAGCATTTAAAGGATTTAAAACCTGATAAATTTGAAGATTTAATTGCTATGAACGCCTTATATCGTCCAGGTCCAATTGAATATATTCCAAATTTTATTGCGCGTAAAAATGGCAAAGAAGCTGTTTCTTATGATCTTCCTGAAATGGAAGAACATTTAAAAGAAACTTACGGAATTACTGTTTATCAAGAGCAAGTGATGTTGCTTTCGCAGAAATTAGGCGGCTTTACAAAAGGCGATGCAGATGTTTTGCGGAAAGCAATGGGAAAAAAAGACAAAGCGACTTTGGATAAAATGCGCAATAAATTTATGGAAGGCTGCGCAAAAAATAATTTGAATCAAAAAATTTGCGAAAAAATTTGGGTGGACTGGGAAGCCTTTGCTCAGTATGCTTTTAACAAATCTCATTCTACTTGTTATGCTTTCGTTTCTTTTCAAACAGCTTATTTAAAAGCGCATTTTCCGGCTGAATATATGGCTTCGGTGCTGACTCATAATTTAAGTAATATCGATAAAATTACTTTTTTTATGGAAGAATCTAAACGAATGGGAATTCCTGTTCTGGGACCAGATGCCAATGAAAGTGATTATAAATTTGCGGTAAACAAAAAAGGCGAAATTCGTTTTGGTTTAGGTGCTGTAAAAGGTGTTGGCGAAAGTGCTGTAGAAGCATTGGTTAACGAGCGTAAAAACGGAGCTTACAAAGATATTTTTGATTTGGTTCGCAGAGTTAATTTGCGTTCTGCCAATAAAAAAACATTCGAAAGTATGGCTTATGCTGGAGGTTTCGACTCGTTTCAAAACATTTATCGTTCGCAATATTTTGCCGTTGAAAAAGACACTACTACTTTTTTAGAAAAAGTTATTCGTTACGGAATTGCTTATCAAGATTCTCTAAACACCAATCAAAATAGCCTTTTTGGCGATGCCATTGAAACACAAATTCCGGAACCCACTATTCCTGTTTGCGAACCTTGGGGAAATATTCAATCCTTACGAGCCGAAAAAGAGGTGATTGGATTTTATATTTCCGGTCATCCGTTGGATGACTATAAATTGGAAATGAGCTTTTGTACACATAAAATGGCAGATTTGTCAGATTTACAAAAACTTAAAAACGGAAAAGAAATTTGCATTGCAGGAATTATAGGAAATGCCCAACATAAAACAACAAAAACCGGAAATTTCTTCGGCACTTTTACTTTAGAAGATTATGATTCAACACATGATTTTGCTGTTTTTTCAAAAGAATATTTGAATGTTCGCTCCTTTTTAGTGAATGAAGCATTTGTTTTTATAAAAGGAAAAGTAGAACAACGTTGGAACAATTCTGATCAATTAGAATTTAAAATAAGTTCTATTCAATTACTGAATGAAATTAAAGATAAAATGCTGAAAAGTATTACCTTTCAATTATCCTTAGCTGATTTATCAGATACATTTATCAATAAAATTGAAACACTTATTCATACTGAGAAAAAAGGAAAATGCAATGTAAAATTTGTTGTTTACGATAAATCGGAAAACATTTCGATAGAAATGCCTTCTAAAAAATTAAAAATTGATATTACCAATGATTTAATTAAAAAATTAGACGAAATTTCGGAATTGAATTACCGATTAAATTAGCGCAACTGACAA
>DATLTG010000292.1:0-3035 GCA_035533735.1 Bacteroidia bacterium | reverse complement strand
CAAATCCTAACAATGGAATTTTTACAATAAATTTTGAAAATAAATTTGCAAAAAATGATAGAATTGAAATTTATAATGTGCTTGGAAAAATGGTAAATTCTACCATTTTAAATTCAAACACAACACAAATAAATATGAAGGATGATGCAGCAGGGATTTATATGTACAAAGTGCTTTCTGAAAATGGAAGTATGATTTCAAACGGAAAAATTATTGTTAAATAAATAAAAATGGTGCCAAATAAAGAACTATCAGAAAAACAATTTCGTTTTCGTGGAATGTTTATGACTTTATTTATTGACATTGAATTTTTATTGGGGGATACATTAGCCACAACTTTAGTTGGCGATAATGAATTGAAATTTAATTTAATTGAGTTTATAAACCCTAAATTAACTTTAGAACCTAAAATTACTTTACTGAATAATGTTCTAAAAAAGAAATATTCTTCATTACATACTGAATACAAAGATGATTTGGAAAAACTAAGAAAATACAACAACTTACGAAATTCATTTGCACATAAACGTATAGAAATGGATTTGAAAAATAAAAAATTGTATTTCGTGGACTTAGTTGAAGGGATTGATAATAAAAGTGGATTTACGTATGATGAATTAGAAAAAAGAATTAAGGAATTAGTACATTTACTGAATCAATTGAATAAATTACATAATAAATTAATAGCCCTCTGACAAGCGACTCTTTACTGTACATCAACTTTTGGTTGGCATCAGACTTCGAGGTACTATTAATTTAATATGTAAAACAAATTTTCTTTTTTATAAATATATCCCATTACATTAAAAAGTAAATTATTTATCCTGTTTTTTTGATGGAAAAATAACCACATTATACTTTTGTTCGGATTGTTTGCTATCTAAAATTTTATCCAAAATACCAGCCTTTGTAGTTATACTATTGACGTTAGGGTTTCCAATATTTTTTAAAATCATTTGAGCCTGTTTTTGCGTTACAATTATTTTCATAATTATAAATATCTTCATCTTATAAAAAATCCAAAAAAAAATTAAAAAAAAATTGAATGAGGTATCATACTTTTTGAACTATTTTGTCTTAAATGCCATTGATTGCAGTAGCAACAGTTAGTACTGAAAAAATATAAAAAAATTTAAAGTGCGATATAATACCCTATAAATTTTAACATTGATTTCCCACTAATAGTAAGACAAGTAACAAAAAAATGAAAAATGAAAATGCTAATTTTCCTACGCAAATTCAGGGAGGGGGGCTTTGTTAAAGACTATGATTAATAAAATTAGGTTATTTAATGTACTACTCTATCCAAAAAGAATAGCTTTGAAGGGATATAGTGTGATAGAACATAAAGCATAAATAAATCATTAATTTGCCTACTATCTGCCTACATTAAATGAGAAACCCCTGTAAATACAAGGGTTTCATTGTTAAAAAGTAGCGGGGACCGGACTCGAACCGATGACCTTTGGGTTATGAGCCCAACGAGCTACCAACTGCTCCACCCCGCAATATATTTTTAAAATAAATGAACGTCAAAAATGTTGTGCGCCTTTTTAATTGCGGTGCAAAGATATAATTTTGTTTCTTTGCACTACAATAAATTATTAACAAAGATGCACAGGGCTGGATTCGTAAATATTATTGGTAGTCCGAATGCAGGAAAATCAACTTTAATGAATGTGTTGGTAGGAGAAAAACTTTCTATCATTACGTCAAAAGCCCAAACTACGCGGCATCGTATAATGGGAATTGTAAACGGAGAAGATTTTCAAATTGTATATTCTGATACTCCGGGAATTTTAACACCTAATTATAAGTTGCAACAATCTATGATGGATCAGGTAAATTCAGCCATTACAGATGCAGATATTTTTTTATTGGTAGTGGATATTAAGGAAGAAAAAGAAACCGAAGCAGAAATAAATATTGTCGAAAAATTAGCCAAACAAAAAGTGCCGGTGTTGGTTTTGTTGAATAAAATTGATTTGAGCGATCAAAAAAAATTAGAGAAAAAAACAGCACTTTGGAAAACTAAAATTCCGAATGCGGAAATAGTTCCGGTATCGGCTTTACGTAATTTTAATGTAGATTATGTTTTAAAACGAGTACTTGCACTTTTGCCTGAAAGCCCAGCCTTTTATGATAAAAAAGCTTTGACTGATCGCCCGGAAAGATTTTTTGTTGCAGAAATTATTCGCGAAAAAATTTTATTGAATTATCAAAAAGAAATTCCGTATTCAGTTGAAATCAGTGTGAATTCATTTAAACAAGAACCTGATATTATAAAAATAGCTGCTGAAATATTTGTGGCGCGCGAATCGCAAAAAGGAATTTTAATTGGACACGAAGGTGCCGCATTAAAAAGAGTGGGAACACAAGCGCGTAAAGACATGGAAGCATTTTTCGAAAAAAAAATTTTTCTGGAGCTATTTGTAAAAGTAAATAAAGATTGGCGCGATGATGACGCGCAATTGAAAAAATTTGGATACATCAATTGAAAAAAATATTTTTTAATACGTAATTTTCACTCTTAAAACTTTCTGAAATTGTCAAATATAGTAGCCATTGTTGGTCGCCCAAATGTAGGTAAATCAACCCTTTTTAATCGTTTAACAGAAAGTCGCAAAGCCATTGTGGATGAAATTTCGGGCGTTACACGCGATCGTCATTACGGAAAAGTAGATTGGAATGGATCATTGTTTTCACTTATTGATACTGGTGGTTACATTCATGGTTCCGATGATATTTTTGAAGAAGAAATTCGGAAACAAGTAGAATTGGCAATTTCCGAAGCCAACGTTATTTTATTTGTGTTGGACGTGATGGAAGGCATTAACGATTACGACAAAGATGTGGCGAATTTATTGAGACGTTCGAAAAAAAAGGTGATTGTTGTTTCCAATAAAGTAGATAATGGAGCTCGCTTATCGATGTCGGCTGAATTTTACGGACTTGGATTGGGAGAAGTGTTTAGTGTAGCGGCTATCAACGGAAGTGGAACAGGCGAATTATTAGACGAAATAGTTAGCTCTTTC
>DATLTG010000291.1:0-9752 GCA_035533735.1 Bacteroidia bacterium | reverse complement strand
AAGTTTATTTGAAGAATAAAAAAATAATTCTGAAAAATAATTTTTGATTGCAAAGTTCCATCACTAAAAATACAGCTCTAATTAAAGCCGAAAGCAAACTTTTGGGTTTTGATTATTGTGGTATTTCCAAAGCCGATTTTCTGGAAGAAGAAGCTCCGCATCTCGAAAATTGGTTGCATCAAAACCGTCATGGAAAAATGACCTATATGGAGAATTATTTTGATAAACGCTTAGATCCTCGGTTGCTGGTGGATAATGCAAAATCGGTCATTTCACTTTTGTTGAATTATTATCCATCGGAAAAACAAAATTCAGATGCGCCAAAAATTTCTAAATACGCTTATGGAAACGATTACCATTCGGTGATAAAAGACAAACTAAAAAAACTCATTCAGTTTATTCAAGAAAATATTGGAGCGGTTAATTGTCGCGCTTTTGTTGATTCGGCTCCTGTTTTAGATAAAGCTTGGGCAAAAAAAAGTGGCTTAGGTTGGATTGGGAAAAATAGTAATCTCATTACAAAAAAAAACGGATCTTTCTTTTTTATTGCTGAACTTATTTGTGATTTAGAATTTGAATACGATGGCGCACTGAAGGATTATTGCGGAACGTGTACGCGTTGCATAGATGCGTGTCCTACCGAAGCTATTGTTGCACCTTATGTGGTGGATGGAAGTAAATGTATTTCTTATTTTACTATTGAATTGAAAGAAAATATTCCTGCTGAAATGAAAGGAAAAATGGACGATTGGATGTTTGGTTGTGATGTTTGTCAAGATGTTTGTCCTTGGAACCGTTTTTCGGAACCGCATCAAGAGCCTTTGTTTGCAGCTCAAGAGCCAATTTTAGAAATGACAAAAAAAGATTGGGCGGAAATTACCGAAGATGTTTTCGAAAAAACATTTAAAAATTCTCCGCTTAAACGTCCTAAATATGAAGGCATTAAACGTAATATCCAGTTTATTGAATATTAGTTACCTTCTTAAAAGTTTCTAAAATTACATCTTTATAAGCATGTCCGAAAGTAGAAAGACACCACATTCGGAGCATTGTTTTTTCATTTGGTTTTAGCCATCTAATGGCTTTAGCCAACTCTTTGCCGAAAAGTTTTTTATCAAAACTTACTTTCTGCAAAATCTGTTTACTCATCTCATACATTGGGGGTCAAATAAAAAATTACACAACAAAAAATAAAATTCTTAATACTCGAACACTAAATTACTTTAAATATTATTTTAAGTCAAGTGAAATAATGTTAAAAAAATAAATTTTTAATATAAAAAATACAACTTTTTTGGCGAGCTGCTTTTGGATGGGTTTTGCGTGTTATTTTTTATTTATTAGTTAATAACATTCATCAAAAATATATCTTTTATGCTTTATTGGCGATTAATCCTTCCAATGTCTTACTTTGTCGAAAGAGAAAGTTATTCATCCTCGAAATAAAAATAATAATCGTAAATTTGTGAAGCAATCTTTATTTGCACAAGCAAAATGAGCGATTCTATCAAACACGAGTGCGGCATTGCACTTATTCGGCTTCGAAAGCCACTTTCTTATTATCAAGAAAAATACGGAACTCCTTTATATGGTGTCAATAAATTGTATTTATTGATGGAAAAACAACATAACCGCGGTCAAGATGGAGCGGGAGTTGCCAATATAAAAGTGGATGTGAAACCTGGAACGCGCTATATCAGCCGTTATCGCTCAAATTCTTCCAAAGCTATTCAAGAAATATTTGAAAAAATAAATTCCAAATTTGCGGAAGTTCAAAAAAATAAACCTGAAAAATTGAAAGATGCTGAATGGCTGAAACGAAATGTAGCTTTTTCGGGAGAATTATTTTTGGGGCATTTGCGTTACGGAACTTTTGGTGGAAATAGTATCGAAAATTGTCATCCATTTTTACGTCAAAATAATTGGATGACGCGCAATTTAGTTGTAGCCGGAAATTTTAATCTTACCAATGTGGATGAGCTTTTTGAACAATTGGTGGAATTAGGACAACATCCGAAATTAAAAACGGATACCGTTACGGTGATGGAAAAAATCGGTCATTTTTTAGATGTAGAAAATGAAAAATTATTTCGTGAGCTTAAGAAAGAAGGGCATGATAATGTGGAGATTTCAAAACTTATTGCGGAGCAAATAAACGTACAAAATATATTAAAAGATGCCAGTAAAAAATGGGATGGCGGTTATACAATTGCTGGTTTGTTAGGACACGGAGATGCTTTTGTAATGCGCGATCCGTTAGGAATTCGTCCGGCTTTTTATTATGTAGATGATGAAATTGCAGTGGTTGCTTCGGAGCGACCGGCTTTACAAACCGCCTTTAATATTGGTGTTGAAAAAATCCACGAACTAAAACCTGGACATGCGTTAATAATCAAAAAAAACGGACAGGTTTCGGAGCAAGAAATTAATCCGAGCGAAGAAAAGAAAAGTTGTTCTTTTGAGCGAATTTATTTTTCGAGAGGTAATGATACCGATATTTATAAAGAACGCAAAGAACTCGGTCGTTTACTTTGCCCTCCCGTTTTAAAATCCATTGATTATGATTTAAAGAATACTGTTTTTTCATTTATTCCAAACACAGCCGAAGTAGCATTTATGGGAATGATGGAAGGAATGACACATTATTTGGACGGAGTAAAAAAACACGAAATTTTAAAAATGGGAACCGCTGTTTCTGATCCAAAACTCTCTGAAATTTTGGCGATGCGTCCGCGAATTGAAAAAATTACGTTGAAAGATGCCAAGCTACGAACCTTTATTACCAATGATAATCAGCGGGATGACATGGTAACTCATGTTTACGATACTACTTATGGAGTGGTTCGAAAAGGCATTGATAATTTGGTAGTTTTAGATGATTCTATTGTTCGAGGAACAACATTAAAACAAAGTATTTTGCGAATTTTAGACCGCTTAGTACCTAAAAAAATTGTTGTCGTTTCGTCTGCTCCACAAATCCGATATCCTGATTGTTATGGAATTGATATGGCTAAACTGTCTGATTTTATTGCTTTTCAGGCAGCAATCAGTTTATTAAAAGACAATTTTAAAGAAAATTTAATAGATGAAGTATATGAAAAAGCGAAGGTGCAAGATGAACTTCCGAAAGAACAAATTGTGAATGTGGTGAAGGATATTTATGCACCTTTTACAGCTCAACAAATCTCTAAAAAAATTGGCAGTTTATTAAAAACAGCAGAAATAAATGCGGAGGTTGAAATTATTTATCAATCGGTAGAAGGCTTACACAATGCGTGTCCGGAACATACTGGCGATTGGTATTTTACTGGAAATTATCCAACTGCTGGTGGAAATAAAGTGGTAAATCGCTCCTTTATTAATTTTATGGAAGGAAAAAATGTGCGTGCGTATTAAAAGGTAAATATAAAATCAGAAAATTATTTTCTTAGATTTTAAACAGACTCTAAAATAATCCATTTATTTCTGCATCAATTTTACCGATAATAATTCCTAAATCTTCTGGGCGTTCCGAAAAATTATTTTCATCTACATCTACAACCAATAATTTTCCGCCTTTGTGCTCTTCTTCATAAGTGCTAATCCACGCTTCGTAACGCTCGTTCAATCTTTTTAAATAATCTAAACGAATAGCTTCTTCGTATTCTCTACCTCTTTTTTGTATTTGTTTTACTAAAGTAGGAACAGAAGCTCTCAAATAAATTAATAAATCTGGTGCTTTTATAAAGGAGTTCATTAAATTAAATAACGACATATAATTTTCGTAATCTCTTGTCGTCATCAAACCCATTGCGTGCAAATTGGGTGCGAAAATATAGGCATCTTCAAAAATAGTACGATCCTGAATCACATTTTTTCCGCTTTTATGAATTTCTGAAACTTGTCTAAAACGTGTACTTAAAAAATACATTTGCATATTAAACGACCAGCGTTGCATTTCTTCGTAAAAATCATTGATATATGGATTGTCGTTCACATCTTCAAAATGTGGTTGCCAATTATAATGCTTTGAAAGCAGCGTGGTTAGTGTGGTTTTACCTGATCCGATATTTCCAGCAATAGATATATGCATAAATTATTTTTTTAAAAGGAATCTAAAATACAAAATCTATTTGATGCAACACAAAATATAACATCAATTAACTAAAAAAATTAATGCGAAGCGTAAATTTCCACTTCATTTTTTTTCTGCAAATACAATCTGTCTTTCTGAATATTTACTGAAATCACATTTGTATCAGGCAGTGTATATGTCTGTTGTTTTAATGTTTTTGTGTTAAAACTGCCAAATTTATCATCCGTAAAATAATACAATGTATTTCCATTTATCTGAAAATTGTTTAAATTTTTGATGGGGATGGTTTGGTAATACGTTCCGTAAATATCAAAAACCAAAATGCCAGAACTGGGATTATTAAGATATACTTTTCCATTGTATTCCAACAAAAAATTAGGGTTTAATGTAATACTCAGCAACTGACTAATGTTTCCAGTTTGCTGTGTTTTTTGAAGACTTTGATCGATTCGAACTAACTCGAAATTTTGAGCATTATAAATCCAAGTTCCATTATTATTTGACGAACAAATTAATTGCGCTTGCGATAAACCAATGTCAGAAAGAGAAACAGGACTTCCGTTTTGGCTGAGCGTATTGTCTAAAAAAACAATTTGAGAAAAATCGCTGTAAAATAAAATTATTTTTAGCGGATTGGTTGCATCTACATAACTGATATTTCCTAAACTATTATTGCTGTATGTTTTCAATAAATTTCCGTTCTCATCAAATTCTTCCAACAAATTATTTTTTACGAGATACAAATTTTGAAGATTATCCGTGGTGAAATAATTGCATGTTTCAGGCAATGTTTTAACCAATACATAATTACTTGGAGTAAAGCCAACACTCAAAAAAAGAAAAACAAAAATTATTTTTTTCATCCGAATATTTTACTGCTGATTATAATTTTAAATCGAAATCATCGGCATCCATTTGCACCGGAAAATCAGTTCGATATTTTTGTAAATCTTCCCAATTTAAAGTAATTGTTTCGATACTTTCTTCGTTTGCTTTTGTTTTACTGATTGTATTTCCGCGTGAATCAATTACTGCCGAATCGCCACTGTGCCAAATTTCATGTCCATCATTTCCAATGCGATTTAATCCAATAACATAACATTGATTTTCAATAGCGCGCGCTTGAAGTAAGGTTTTCCAATGATGATTTCTGCGTTCGGGCCAATTGGCTACGTAAAGTAAACAATCATAATTATTTATATTGCGACTCCAAACCGGGAAACGCAAATCGTAACAAACTAACGGACAGATTTTCCAACCTTTTAGTTCCACAATTATTTTTTTATTTCCAGTGCTGAAAAAATTATTTTCTTCGCCCATTCTAAAAAGATGTCGCTTGTCGTAAGTCTGAAATTTTCCATCGGGAGACACCCAAATTAAACGGTTGTAATAGTTCTCATTGTCATTGATAATAAGACTTCCAACTATACAACAATTTTTTTCTTTTGCTTTTTCTTGCATCCATTGCATCGTTTTACCATTGGTTTTTTCTGCCAATTTTTTTGTGCTCATTGAAAATCCTGTGTTAAACATTTCGGGCAAAACAATTAAATCGGTTGGCTCCGAAATAGCTGCAATTTTTTCTGAGAAGTGCTTCAAATTTTCGGAAATATTTTCCCAAAAAAGAGAAGTTTGAATCATCGTAACAGTTAAATTTTTCATGGAATTAAAAAATTATATACGACACAAAATTTCGGCTGCTTTTTCAATTGTTTCGGTAGTTTTTGCAAAACAAAAACGCAATACATAATGATTTTCTGGCTCGTGATAAAAAGCAGAAACAGGAATAGACGCAACACCAAATTCAGTAGTAATGCGCTTTGCAAGTGCCGTATCTTTTTCTTTACTTATATTTTTATAACCCAATAATTGAAAATAAGTTCCTGCTGAAGGCAATAAGGTGAAACGAGATTTCGTCACATTTTTATTAAATAAATCTCTTTTTTGCTGATAAAAATTTCCGAGTTCTAAATAATTTTTTTTGTTCTGTAAAAATTCTGCCAAAGCATATTGAACAGGTGTATTACATGAAAAAACCAAAAATTGATGCACTTTTCTAAACTCTGCCATTAAATTTTTAGGTGCGATGCAATAACCCATTTTCCAACCGGTTGTGTGAAATGTTTTTCCGAAAGAGGAAACGATAAAACTACGATTCGCTAAATCCGGAAAACGCGCAACGCTTTGGTGTTCTTGTTTATCGAAGATAATGTGTTCGTAAACTTCGTCACTGAGAATAATAATATCTGTATTTTTCACCATCGCTTCCAACTGTAACAAATCCTTTTTTGAAAGCACCGTTCCGGTAGGATTGTGGGGCGAATTGATGATAATCATTTTAGTGCGATGACTGACCAATTTTTTAACTTCTTGCCAATTGATGTGATAATCGGGAGCGCTTAGCGGAACATAAATTGTTTTTCCTCCGTTCAGTGCAATAGCAGGTTGGTAACAATCGTAAGCCGGTTCAAAAATAATTACTTCATCATCCTCTCGAATAATAGCAGAAATGGCTGTATAAATGGCTTGTGTAGCTCCAGCAGTAATTGTAATTTCCGTTTCTGGATTATATTCTGTTCCGTAAAGTGTTTTTGTTTTTTCAGAAATAATTTCTCGAAGTGGCATTATACCTGGCATTGGCGCATATTGGTTAAAACCTTTTTGCATGTATTTATGAACCAATGCTATTAATTCTTCTGAGCACGAAAAATCCGGAAATCCTTGAGAAAGGTTGATAGCATTGTGTTCTGTCGCTAATTTTGACATAATAGTAAAAATAGTTGTGCCAACTCCTGGCAACTTATTAGCGATAGAACCTGAAAATGTTGGCATAAATTTATTGATTCGGATTTGCTGTTAAAGGTAAATTATTTTTTGATTTAATGGAATCAAAAAATAATTTTTTTAAACGTACTTTTTTTGCAAATTTGTACAGACAAAAAAATAATTTCTAATCTATTAATAAGATGAATAAAGTTGTAGCAAATGCCGATGAAGCGGTAAAAGATATTAAAAGTAATGTAACGCTTATGCTTGGAGGCTTCGGCTTGTGTGGCATTCCTGAAAATTGCATAGCTGCTTTGCAAAGAAAAGGCATCAGTGGTTTAACCTGTATTTCAAACAATGCAGGTGTAGATGATTTTGGTTTAGGATTGCTTCTTAAAAAGCATCAGATAAAAAAAATGATTGCTTCGTATGTTGGTGAAAACGCGGAGTTTGAGCGACAAATGTTAACAAAAGAAATGGAAGTAGAATTAATTCCGCAAGGAACTTTAGCAACCCGCTGTTGGATGGGCGGAGCTGGAATACCTGCTTTTTTTACGCCTGCCGGATACGGAACTGAAGTAGCAGAAGGGAAAGAAACACGAGAGTTTGACGGAGAAAAATATTTGATGGAACGTTGGCTGAAAGCCGATTTCGCAATTGTAAAAGCATGGAAAGGTGATACATTGGGAAATTTAATTTACAAAGGAACCGCCAGAAATTTTAATCCGATGATGGCAATGGCAGGAAAAATTACGATTGCAGAAGTAGAGGAATTAGTGCCTGCCGGAGAGTTAGATCCGAATCAAATTCACACGCCCGGAATTTTTGTGCAACGCATTTTTAAAGGTGTGAATTATGAAAAACGCATTGAACAACGCACTGTTCGTCCACGTAGTTAAAAAATATTTTTAATCAGAAAAATTTTAATAAAATGTTAGATAAAAACGGAATTGCAAAACGGATTGCAAAAGAATTGCAAGACGGATATTATGTAAATCTCGGAATTGGTATTCCAACATTAGTTGCCAATTATGTGCCGAAAGGAATAAATGTTATTTTTCAATCTGAAAATGGATTGTTGGGAATGGGACCTTTTCCTTACGAAGGCGAAGAAGATGCAGATATGATAAATGCCGGAAAGCAAACAGTAACAACCCTTCCAGGTTCGTCTATTTTCGATTCGGCATTGAGTTTTGCAATGATTCGTGGCGGACATGTTCAATTAACGGTACTTGGCGCGATGGAAGTAAGCGACACAGGCGATATTGCGAGTTGGAAAATACCTGGAAAAATGGTTAAAGGAATGGGCGGAGCAATGGATTTAGTGGCTTCTGCAAAAAATATTATTGTGGCGATGCAGCACGTCAACAAGCATGGAGAATCAAAATTATTATCAGAATGTACGCTTCCGCTGACAGGTGTAAAGTGTATCAAAAAAATTATTACGGAAATGGGAATGTTTGATATTACTCCACAAGGTTTTCGTTTATTGGAGCGCGCTCCGGGTGTTTCCATCGAACAAATAAAAAATGCTACAAAAGGCAGATTGGTTGCTGATGCTTCTGCTCCAGAAATGATTATAGATTAAAAAAATTGGAATCATAAATAATTTTTAACGTATGAATACGATTACAGCTACTCAATTCCAATTTCCCGGACAAAAAAAAATTTACAAAGGCAAAGTACGCGATGTGTATAACATCAACGATGAGTTATTGATTATGATTGCATCCGATCGTATTTCGGCTTTTGATGTGGTGTTGCCCAAAGGCATTCCTTACAAAGGTCAAGTGCTGAATCAAATTGCAGAAAAGTTTTTAAAAGCAACGGCTGATATTGTTCCCAATTGGTTGATTGCAGTTCCAGATCCTGTTGTAAGTATTGGCAAAATGTGTGAACCTTTTAAAGTGGAAATGGTAATCAGAGGCTATCTTTCCGGTCATGCTTGGCGCGAATACAAATCCGGGAAACGAATTATTTGCGGTGTTAAAATGCCCGAAGGAATGCGCGAAAACGATAAATTTCCTGAGCCTATTATCACGCCAAGTACAAAAGCTGACGTTGGACATGATGAAGATATTTCTCGTGAAAATATTTTGAAAAATAATATTGTTTCTGAAACAGATTATGTACAATTGGAAAAATATACGCGTGCTTTATTTCAACGCGGAACAGAAATGGCTGCTGCAATGGGCTTGATTTTAGTAGATACGAAATATGAATTTGGAAAAGCGGATGGGAAAATTTTTCTGATTGATGAAATTCATACACCCGATTCATCACGTTATTTTTATAAAGAAGGCTATGAAATGCGCCAGCAAAAAGGAGAACCACAAAAACAACTTTCCAAGGAATTTGTTCGACAATGGTTGATTGAAAATGGCTTTCAAGGCAAAGAAGGGCAAACCGTTCCGCACATGAGCGATGAATGGATTCAAACGATTTCTGAGCGATATATAGAGTTGTACGAAAAAATTATTGGAGAAAAATTTATTCGCACCGATGTTTCGGATGTTATGAAACGTGTGGAAAATAATATCAATTCGTTTTTAAAAAATAGAAGAGAAAAAAATTCCTAATCCAATATTTTAAATAGTAGATAATATTTTCTGATGAGTATTATCGTTTAATATGAAGAAATTTAAAAATATTTTTTTGTTAAATATTTTCATATTGTTTTCGTGCTTCATTTTTGCGCAACAGTCAAAAGTAGATTCTCTCCAAAACGTACTGAAAACTACACAAGTGGATACAATAAAAGTAAATACACTTATCAGTTTATCGGATGAATTAAGGTATTCTGATATCAATCAATCATTGGAATATGCGAATCAAGCATTAAGTTTATCAGAGCAATTAAATTTTATAAAGGGATTAATTTCAGCCAATAATTCTATTGGTATTGCGAACG
>DATLTG010000290.1:0-2096 GCA_035533735.1 Bacteroidia bacterium | reverse complement strand
CAAATATATATTTTTATTTGATTCGGCAAGCACTAACAATGTTTTTTTATCAGAAAGGTTAAGATTTTTAACCATATCAAGATAATTTTTTGTTTTAGCCGACTCAAATTTAAAATCTTCTAAAACAACAATTCCATTGTCTTTTGCTTTATAAGTGAGCGCAGATTTACGAGCTAACTCTTTAGTTTTTTTATTCAATTTAAAAGAATAATCTCTCGGACGCGGACCAAAAACTCTACCTCCACCTACAATAGTCGGAGATTTGATACTTCCAGCACGAGCTCCACCTGTTCCTTTTTGTTTTTTAATTTTTCTGGTAGAACCGGAAATTTCACTTCTTTCTTTTGATTTATGAGTTCCTTGTCTTTTGTTTGCCATGTGTTGTTTCACATCCAAATAAATGGCGTGATCATTAGGCTCAATCCCAAAAACAGTGTCATTGAGATTAATTTTTTTGGCGGTTTTTTTACCGCTGATATTTATTACAGCTAATTCCATGTTATTTTTCAATCATTAAATATGAACCTTTCGCTCCGGCAATAGAACCTTTAACAACTAATAAATTTTTCTCAGCGATTACTTTTATTACTTGTAAGTTTTGTGTCTTCACCCGATTTCCACCTGTTCTACCTGCCATACGCATTCCTTTAAATACTCTTGAAGGCCAAGAAGATGCTCCTAATGAACCAGGTGCTCTCAAACGATCGTGTTGACCATGTGTTTGACCTCCAACTCCAGCAAATCCATGACGTTTTACAACACCTTGAAATCCTTTTCCTTTAGAAGTTCCTACAACATTAATATATTCACCTTCTTTAAATAATTCAACAGTGATAACTTCGCCTTGTGTTTTTGGCTCTTCAAAATCAGTAAACTCAACCAATTTTCTTTTTGGAGTAGTGGATGCTTTTGCAAAATGACCTTTCATCGCAGCGGATGTATTTTTTTCCTTTTTTTCGTCAAAGCCTAACTGCAAAGCGTTATAGCCATCTTTCTCTAAGGTTTTTACTTGTGTAACAACACAAGGACCAGCCTCTATAATTGTGCATGGTATATATTTACCATTGGCACTGTGAGTGCTAGTCATTCCTACTTTTTTACCTATTAATCCAGACATTATTATTTTTATTTATGAGTTTTTTTTTGAATATTTATTTTATCCACTATACTTTTATTTCTACTTCTACACCACTTGGTAACTCTAATTTCATAAGCGCATCTACTGTTTTTGAAGTTGAGCTATAAATATCTAAAAGTCTTTTGTAAGAACACAATTGAAATTGCTCTCTCGCTTTTTTGTTTACATGAGGCGAACGCAACACCGTGTATATTCTTTTTTGTGTTGGTAAAGGAATTGGTCCGTTAACAACAGCACCTGTTTGCTTTACAGTTTTCACGATTTTTTCAGCTGATTTGTCAACCAAATTATAATCGTATGACTTTAGTTTTATTCTAATTTTTTGGCTCATTTTTTTTGTATTCGGACAATTATACTTTTTCTGTTTTACCTTTTACTTTCGCAACTACTTCTGCTGAAATATTCGCAGGAGTTTGTGCATAATGTGAAAATTCCATTGTTGAAGTAGCACGACCAGAAGTGATGGTACGTAAAGTAGTTACATATCCAAACATCTCCGAAAGTGGAACTTTTGCTTTTACCACTTGCGCCATTCCTTTGGAATCCATTCCTTCAATTTGACCTCTGCGTTTGTTTAAATCTCCAACCACATCACCCATATTTTGTTCAGGCGTAATAACTTCCACCTTCATAATTGGTTCTAAAAGAACCGGCTTACATTTTGGCAAAGCTTCGCGAAAGGCTGTGCGAGCACATATTTCAAATGACAATGAATCAGAGTCAACGTTGTGGTATGAACCATCTATCAACGTAACTTTTAATGAATCCATCGGATAACCTGCTAAAACACCATTTACCATTGCAGCACGAAATCCTTTTTCCACAGAAGGAATAAATTCGCGTGGAATATTACCTCCTGATATGTCGTTTTCAAATTGCAAAGCATCTTTCTTCACATCCCAATCTGCATCAACGGGAGAAATAATAATTTTAATATCGGCAAATTTACCGCGACCAC
>DATLTG010000289.1:0-2350 GCA_035533735.1 Bacteroidia bacterium | reverse complement strand
ATCAGGAATGGATTATTAAATTTTCTGCAATCTTTTTCAGTAGGCTATAAACCGGGATATTCATTTCTAATTCATATTCTTGTTTCGATTTCAGGATTAGTACTCATCTTTTTTTTAATCAAGTTAAAAAAGTGGATGCTCCTGCTTGCGATAGCCTTCGCCTCTGTTTCTTTTACCCCTTATTATCCTCCCATTTCTGCATATATGTATGGCAGTTATATTATTATAGTATATTCTATTATCTCGGTGGTTTATAGTCTGAATTTTCATGAGAAGAAATTGTTAAGTTAATAATGTATTTACTATTTGTAAGTTCAAATGATGGTTCGGATATGCGAATCAATAAAGAGGTAAAGACATTAGGAAAACATTTTGATTTGATATTTCTTGGGGTAGGAGAAAAATCAAAATGTTATGTTGCTCCTTTTTGTAAAGAAGTGATTTTGATAAAAGGCAAAAGGAATTCTATTCCGGTTTTAATCAAACAGATTTTAATTTTCATCAAACTTTTGATCATAAAAAAAATAAAAAGTATTCATATCGTAAACGAACAATTGTATATTTTTTTTTACCCTTTCCTTTTTTTTAAACACACAGTTTTAGATTTATTCGATTCTATTTTTTTACGCAAAAATAAAAGCGGAGAAAAAATAAAATGGCTGAAGCAATTGTTATACCTGCCTGCCAATAAAATCATTGTCACGGATAAAAATCGTTACAATCTGATGCCTGAATCGCTTCGGTCAAAATGTATCATATTGCCCAACTATCCGGAATACTTTTCTAATGAAAATAAAAAGGAAGGGTCAGATAGCCTGAGAATTCTTTTTAATGGATGGATGGGGTTAAACAGGGGTACGGAAATAGTTGAAGGATTATTGAAAACGAGGCTTCCTTTAAAAATATATATGGCGGGATGGTTTAGTGATGACTATACCCGAAACCTGGTAAGCGTATATCCTGGTGAAATTGAATTCCTCGGAGTGATACCACAACAAACCGCATTGGAATTAGCGCAAACGAAAGCAGATTATATACTTTGCGTGTATGCACCTGTTAACGAAAATAATATCAATGCGTCGCCCAATAAAGTATATGATGGCATACAAACTGCAACGCCAATTATTATTAATTCTGAAGTTAGAATTAGTGATTGGGTAAAAGAAAAAGGAATTGGTTTTATACTTTCCCAATATAATGTACCTGATTTCAAAAAATTGTATTTTGATCTCCAGGAGGATAAAAATAAATTTAGTTTTGATGATGAGTTAAAGAATTCCTATACCTGGGAAAGTGTGGAAGGGGATCTTTTAAAGGCACATCAATTTAATTGAACTGGAAGCCATTTCAGTTCGTTATTGCGAGGAGCGGCCTAATTCTTTTTTATTTAGGTTGATGTTTGTGGCGACGTGGCAATCTGTTTTTCAATTCATGAGATTGCCACGGAGCGAAATTCTATCATAATTTGAAGTTTGTAAAAGCGCCTTGCAATGATGTACAAAGAACATCCTTCTCAATAAAAAACAAGATAGTTAATAATAAAATTGAAAGTTTTATTCTGTACCAATGCGTTTGAAAAAGTAAGTAACGGGCCGGCAAAATTTGCGCATCTTCTTTTAAAAGAAGCGGAAAATGCAGGTTTTGAAATCAGGATACTTACCGAGAATATTACTTCTGAAACGCCATCTGTTTATAAACTTGAACTTCATATTTCTAAACAGTTCAAATTCTTCGGCCAGTTTATCAGGATGTGGAAATACCATCGGGAAGCTATGAAAGTCAGGAAAGAATTTCAATTTGATGTTCTTGTTTATAATAATGCCATGATTGGATTATTGAGTTCTGTATTGTTTAAAAGAACAGTGGGAATGATCAATGATTACACAAATGCAACTAATTCAATAATTGCAGTTTTTAAAAGAAAAGCAAAATTAAATAAACGGGTTATTTTCTATTATATAGAGTACATAACATGTCATTTATCAAAGTGTATCATTGTAAATTCTGAATTTTTAAAAAAAGAATTGCAACAAAAATATCATTGTAGAGAACAATTATTTAAGGTGCTACATAAAGGAATAGAGAATGAATTGATAAAATTCAACAGGAAAGATACTCTGCAGAAAAAAGTACCGGGTTCCCTACTTTTTGTAAAAACGGATTTTGCTCTGGGCGGCTTATATACTTTAATTGAAGCGTTGAAAGATATTGAACGGGAGGTTTCACTGACCATTATAGGGCCAGCATTACAACATCACGAAATGCTGAAAAGGATCCTGGAGAAAGCTCATATTTCGTATGAATTATTTGATTACATGCCATCTGAAAAAATATATGAAAAGATGCAGCA
>DATLTG010000288.1:0-4192 GCA_035533735.1 Bacteroidia bacterium | reverse complement strand
CTACTATCAATCAGCAACTCGACAGTGCCAACGTAAATTACAAAGCTGGCAAATACGATAAAGCAGTAACGTTTTACGAGAACATATTGACACAAGGTTATGTTGCGCCCGAATTATACTACAATTTAGGAAATGCCTATTACAAAGAAAATAATTTTGCTTATGCGATTTTGAATTACGAACGTGCTCAAAAATTAGCACCTAATGATGATGATATTCGTTTTAATTTAAAAATGGCAAATGCCCATATTACAGACAAAGTAGTGCCTGTTCCAACTTTATTTTTTGTACAATGGTGGCGCGATTTTCGAAATCATTATTCAGAAAAAACATGGTCTGTTTTATCCATTACTTTCTTCTCTTTGTTTTTTATTTTCTTGGCATTATTTTATTATTTCCGAAATGCTTTTCAAAAACAACTTTTCTTTTCGTTTGCTATTATTGCCATCATCGGAACTTGTTTTACTTTTTTATTGGCGCAACAATCGTATTCCGTTTCACATACACACAACCAAGCCATTGTTGTATCGCCTTCCGTTACTGTTAAAAGTTCTCCGGAAGAAGAAGGAACACAATTATTCGTTATTCACGATGGAACAAAAGTGAAAATTCTCGAAAAAAATAATGTTTGGACAGAAATAAAATTAGCGAACGGAAACGTAGGTTGGTTGAAAAATTCAGCTATTGAACCTATTTAAATATAGCTTCAAAAAAAAAATATTCCTTTTGTAAATTTTTGAAATGCGAACTTCATTTTGGGCATTTTTAGCATCTGTTTGTTTCTGATAGATGTCATTCCTAAACGATTCGGAATCTGTGCGAAAAAAAAGTTTAACGTTTAAAGTTAGAAAGTTCTTTTGGAGTGATAAGGTATTTTTCAATTACCAACTCTTCATTATCAATTAGTAAGCAGCGTCATTCTGGACTTGATTCAGAATCTGTGCGTAAGCAAAAATTGAAAAATATTTTTTTGTAGATTGCATCAAAAAAACTGTTGAACCCTTTTTTCAAAAGCATATTTTAATTGAATTTATTCTCACTAAGCACAGCTTAGCGAGTACTGGGGTTTCGGAATGGTATTGGATGGAATGGCTGATGCCGACAGAAGATTAAAATCAATGTTGCATTGGGATGTAAACAACGGAATTGCTCGCAGAAGTTGGGCGCGAAACGAAGAACTTTATTCGCCATTAAACGCGAAATGCAACGTACGCCTAATTTAAAAGTAACACTTCCTAATTTAGTGGATGACGATTTGTTGGAAAAAATAATTTTTTGATCATTTGTCTAAATACTAACATCCTATTAAAATTTGAATTTTCTTTTTCGCTTTTTGTCTTGACATAAAAAGCGTAGAAAAAAGTCAAGGCTGTTTATATTTTTCTGCGATTTCTACGCAATTATTTTTCCACGCAGCCAAACTCGTTCGCGAAAAGCTAACTCAAACATGGCTTGCTTACTACAAATCCAGCGCTAAAAATAGTTTCTTGAAAACGAAAGAAAATCATAAAATGCCTCTCTCAAAAAAAATAATTTTATTTTTTTTCTAAATACTAATATCTAATATCTAATATCTAATATCTAATATCTAATATCTAATATCTAATATCTAATATCTAATATCTAATATCTAAATACTAAATACTAAATACTAAATACTTGATACTAAATACTAATATCTAAATACTAAATACTAAATACTAAATACTTGATACTAATATCCAATACCTAACACCCAATTAATAAATTTTTATTGTATATCTTAAAAAAATAATGAAATTTGGTGCTGCTTTATAAAGCAATAAAATTATCCAACAATTAACTCATTAAAATAAAATTCATGAATAGGAAAATTACTTATTTATTTTTGGCATTCTTTTTTTTGCTGATACTTTCTGCAAGTGCTCAAAACAATAGCAATTATAATCCTTCCGATGTTTTCGATTTATCTTTTATGAATAATCCGGGAACAATATATCGCAGCGGAAACGGTTCGCCAGGACCTGATTATTGGCAAAATCGTGCAGACTATAAAATCGCGGCAACGCTTGATACTATTATTCCTTCAGTAAAAGGAAATGTAACAATTACATATACAAATAACAGTCCGGATGAGATAGGATTTTTGTGGCTGCAATTAGATCAAAATCTTTTTACAAAAGATTCGCGAGGTGCACTTACAACTCCTGTTGGCGGGTATCGTTTTGGAAACACTGTTTTTCAAGGTGGCGATTCTATTCAATCGGTAAAAGTTACCTTGGATGGAAAAACATATTCGCCAAAATATATTATTACAGATACGCGCATGAAAATTTTATTAGACAAAGCGATGCATCCGAAAGGCGACAAAATTTCAATCGAAATAAAATATAGTTTTAAAATTCCAGAAGATGGTTCGGACAGAATGGGACGTACCGAAACGAAAAATGGAACCATTTATGAAATCGCGCAATGGTATCCGAGAATGGAAGTTTATGATGATGTACAAGGTTGGAACACGCTTCCTTACTTGGGCGCAGGAGAATTTTATTTGGATTATGGAAATTATGATTACACGATAACAGCTCCTTACGACCAAATTGTAGTGGCTTCGGGAGAGTTACAAAATCCTTCGGATGTACTTACGCACGAAGAAATTACTCGTTTAAACAAAGCGCGTAATAGTGATTCGACTATTGCGATTATCAATAAAAATGAAATCGGAAAACCATCCACTCGTCCTGTAAATAAAGGAAATTTAACTTGGCATTTTAAAATGGAAAACTCGCGTGATGTTACTTGGGCTTGTTCCAAAGCTTTTATTTGGGATGCCGCACGCGTAAATTTACCTGATAAAAGAAAATGTTTAGCAATGTCTGTTTATCCCATTGAAGTTGCGGGAGATTCTGCTTGGGGACGTTCAACAGAATATGTAAAAGGAACGTTGGAATACAATTCAAAAGCATATTTTGAATTTCCATATCCGGTGGCTGTGAATGTAGCAGGAAGAGTTCGCGGAATGGAATATCCAGGAATTGTTTTTTGCGGTTGGAAAGCCAAACGTGGTGTGTTGTGGTTTGTTACAACACACGAATTTGGACACACTTGGTTTCCGATGATTGTTGGTTCTAACGAACGTAAATATGCTTGGATGGACGAAGGTTTCAACACGTTTATAAATAATTTTTCAACGCGAAGTTTTAATCACGATGAATATAAAACGCAGCGCGATTCGGCTCCTTTAATTGTGCCGTATATGTTGAACCAAAATGTGCAACCAATTATGACTTACGCAGATGCAGTTATAGACAGAGATTTAGGAAACAATGCCTATTTTAAACCTGCTTTGGGTTTGAAAATTTTGCGCGAAGATATTGTTGGTCCGGAATTATTTGATGCTGCTTTCCGCACGTATATTAGTCGCTGGGCTTATAAACATCCAACTCCAAAAGATTTTTTCCGAACCATGAATAATGCAACCGGGGAGGATTTGAATTGGTTTTGGAAAGAATGGTTTTATACTACTTGGACGTTTGATGTGGCGGTAAAAGATGTAAAATATGTTGGAGATGATGCTTCGGAAGGTGTGTTAATTACCATCGAGAATTTAGATAAAATGGCTTTACCTGTTACTGTTGAAGTAAAAGAAAAAAATGGAAAAACAGGGATAGTTAAATTGCCTGTTGAAATTTGGCAACGCGGCAGCGAATGGACGTTTCATTATGATTCTACCAGCTTAATTGATTCCGTAGTGATAGATCCAAAAAGACAATTGCCGGATGTAAATTTTGCAAATAATACGTGGACATCAAGTGTAGATAATACAACTCCTGAGCAACATTCAAAACATAAAAAATAAAATGGCAGCGGCAGATTTATTTCCAAGTTTTGATAAAATGCTTTCGCGATCAGCAAAAGAAAATTTGCTGAATCAGCGAGGAATAGTGGTTTGGATGACAGGACTTTCAGGTTCCGGGAAAACAACTATTGCCATTGCGCTGGAAAAAAAATTGCACGAAAAAAAATTGCTTACTCAAATTTTAGATGGCGATAATGTGCGAATGGGAATCAGTAATAATCTTGGTTTTTCAGAAACCGATAGAACAGAAAATATTCGCAGAATAGCTGAAGTTGCAAAACTTTTTTTAGATTGCGGAATTATTACTATTTGTTGTTTTGTGAGTCCTACTGAAGCGATGCGCCAACAAGCAAA
>DATLTG010000287.1:0-9154 GCA_035533735.1 Bacteroidia bacterium | reverse complement strand
AGTACCTATCCATATTATGACATTTGTAATTTTTGTTTCCTTTTCTTTTCAACGAGTTCACGAGGATTTCCTGTCGGTTTATAGTTCAACATAAAACTTTCGTCTTTTACAGCATTTTTAAGTAGTTCCTCAAAAGCATTTTTCTGTAAATGACGATTATTGTACTTATAACTAAACTCTGCAAGGTAAAAAGGAAGATATTTTTTGCTTATAGCCCTATAACTACCTCGTATTCCATTTTTTAAGATTGACCAAAAACCCTCGATTGTATTAATCGTCTTAATGCCTTTCCCAAATGATTCTGTATGCTTTATAGTGATATGCTCTACTGCATTATCAAATTGGTTATACCCTTTAAATCCGTCTGTAATTACAATACTCTCATCTGTATTAACGGCAGATTTTAACATCGCCAATAAATTTCTACTTGTTAGTTTCTCAATTATCTTAACGTAAACCCTGCCTTTTTTCTCCACAGCTCCAACAATGGGTGTTTTTGATGTTCCTCGTCCTCGCTTTGCTGTTATCTTAGACAAGTTCGCTTCATTGGCAATAGGTTTACGTTTCTTTCCACCTATGTAGGCTTCGTCAAATTCTACCATACCTTCCAATTTCAATTCGTTATCTATCATAGCACAACGTATTTTATGACAAGCAAACCACGCTGTTTGATATTTAACGCCAATATCTCTTGAAACTTCGTGCGCACTTATACCCATTTTAGCATTTAAGGTAAGTAGCACAATCTCAAAGAACTTGGGTAGTTCCAATCTTGTACCTTCAAATATAGTTCCCACCATTACGCTGTAATCCCTCTTACATTTATTGCAATGCCAACGCATCGTATTAGGACGCTTTTTTACATTCAACGATTCACAATAAACGCATTTAGGCTTCTTTGCCCAACGTAACTTTTCAAGATAAGCAATGCACTTATTTTGTGTTCCGTATAGCCTATGTAATTGTGATAGGTTCATTGTTATTGTGTTAGGTTCAATTTTCTGTTTATTAATGATGTCATAAAAAAGGGTATATTTACGCTCAATTTGAGAGAATGGCTAACTACTCCTCTACTCAAAGACACAAATGGAAACCTCAATGGAAATCCACGCTTGTAAGGGGGCGTTATGCCCTTACATAAGAATAACAGGTAATCATCTTGTATTTGCTGTCCTATGTGGGATTGCAATAGGTATGTGTGTGCATACCCTAACAAGGTAATAAGCCAATTTTCCTTTTGCTTACAAAAAGCGAGGTTGTCCTCGCTTTTCTTTTTAAATATACCCCTATTTATTTTCATTTTAAATATGCTATAAGTGATTTGTATATCGAGAAAAAAAGATATGCGGTAAACAATAATAAAATCAATGCTATAATATGATATTTGTATAAACATAAACTATACAATAAAAATGCTACCGGTATCTTATAACACGCAGATAAAAATTCTCTATTATCTAACTGAATTTCTTTAAAACTATTTATTGTAGCACCTCCAAAATAACTTAACAAATAATTTATAAATTGTTTTATTTCAATATCGGTATCGTTTATTGTTTTTTTAGATTTGTGAATAGTAAGAAAGGGTAATATTATAGATTCTATAAGCATTGAAAAAACTAATATCATCGAAAAAACGATAAATGCAAACCACGTTCTTACATAAAATAGACTATTAATGATAGCGGTCGCAGAAACACTATCAATAGAATAATGTCCATATACAGCTACGAAAATTAAATTTGTTAGCCAAAATATAGGAGCTATTAAAATTATGTTTATCATATATCTGAAAATTTTAATCTTTTCAATTTGTTTTAATATTTCCATAATTATTAGTTTTAAAATTTCTGCTATATTAGCAAAATAATTCTAAAGTGTCATAATATGGATAGGTTCAATTAAAAATTATGAAGTTAAAGACAAATATCCAAGTGAATTTAATTTTTTAATAAAATCTCTGAATCATTTAAGTAATACTGATTCGGTTTTATCCTTTCAAAGATACCAATCGACAATGCTTTTATTTAAACATTATGGCGAAGGGGATTTTGCCGATCTCTCTAATCTATATTATACCTTTATAATAACGGATGGATTAGGCTTTACAGGAGCTATCGAGAAGAGTCAACGCTGTGTCGTATTTTATAACAAATGGCTCGATGACATTGAAGAAACTATATTTGTGGCTTTTGGCGATGATAACGATCCTCCACAATTACTTAACCGTAAACGTAATTATATAATTCAAAAATATTCAAACAGTAAGAATGTCTTAATACGTAAATTGATTAAAAAAGTACAAAGTGCTAAAATAACGAGTATTAATTAAGCATAACTTCCCACAAAAAAGTGATATAAAAAGTACGAAAAAAAGTTTTCAAAACATAAAACATTTTCAATTCTCCATTGTTAATTTTTTATTTATTTATTTTCCCTCGCACAGATTCAAAAACAAATTCTCCGAAAGGAGTCCTTTGATGACAGCTATTCTTTCAAATTCGCCATTAAAAATTCTCTATTCATGCGCGCAATATTTTCGAGCGAAATTTCTTTCGGACATTCAATTTCGCAAGCGCCTGTTGTGCTGCAATTCCCGAAACCTTCGGCATCCATTGCGGCAACCATTTTTTTAACACGATCGTTTCTTTCCACTTGTCCTTGAGGTAATAAAGCGAGTTGAGAAACTTTTGCACTTACAAAAAGCATCGCAGATGAATTTTTACAAGTTGCCACACAAGCTCCGCAACCAATACATGCAGCAGCATCAAAAGCAGCATCTGCATCGTATTTCGGAATAGGAATATTATTAGCATCTTGCGCATTTCCAGTATTTACGGAAACAAATCCGCCAGCAGAAATAATACGATCAAAAGAAGAACGATCCACCACTAAATCTTTAATTACCGGAAATGATTTTGCTCTCCAAGGTTCAACAACAATAGTTTCTCCGTCTTTAAAATGACGCATGTGTAACTGACAAGTAGTTGTTCCTTTTAGCGGTCCGTGTGGACGACCATTAATAAACATACTGCACATTCCGCAAATTCCTTCGCGACAATCATGATCAAATGCAATCGGTTCTTCGCCTTTATTGATAAGCGATTCGTTGAGTACATCAAACATTTCGAGAAACGACATATCAGAAGAAATATCGGTTACTTTATACGTTACAAAGTTTCCGGCTTCTTTGGAGTTTTTTTGTCTCCATACTTTTAATGTGAGGTTCATAGTTTTAAATTTTAAATTTTATATTTTAAAAATTCGCTATGCTATTTTAGCGATTATTGATTTCATTAAATTCAAATGTTCAGGTAATCTTTTATGTATTTTTTCGTAATAATTTTCGCTGTATAAATGACTTAATAAATTTCTATCGTCCACCATTAAAATTAATTTTTCACATTCCAATTCATCAATGTATCCATTCTGAAACAAGCCTCTATAAACATTTTTAGGAGCAGTTGCCACAAAACCATTTTTTTCTTCTAATGCCGTTTTTACTGTTTTCCAAAGTAATTCCGAACAATATTCAAATTTTTGAATCTGACCATTCCGAATCAGATCAGAAATTTCTTCCGTAAATGAAAACAAATTCACCTTCAATGCTTCGCCCAAGCTATCAACAGCTTTTTTCAAGTCTGCTAATTTATGGCGATATTTTTCGGTTTGTTCCATGCTACAAATTTTTGCAATGCAATTTTTTTAAAATTCTCCGACACTTCCGAAAAATCAATTATATCAACATGATAAGGAATAATTGATTCTTCCAATTCTTCTTTCATTTTTGCTTTCAGCAATGGCGGAAAAATATTTTTTCCGATTATGCCAACATCAATATCCGAAGTACGATTTGCTTTTCCACTTGCTCTGGAACCAAATAAAAAAACAGCATAATTATCCTTTTCGATATAATTCAAAATAATTTTTTTTGCGATGTCTAAATAATTGGTTTCGCTATTCATTATTTATAACTCCGTTGTTTTAATTCGATGGCTTCAAATTTCAATTCTTCTTTGTTTAAAACTGCTGGTTCGCCAACGCCTTTAAATTCCCAAGCAGCTACATAAGCATAATTAGCATCATCGCGTTTTGCTTCACCTTCTTCTGTTTGTGATTCTTCACGAAAATGTCCTCCGCAAGATTCTTTTCTGTCTTTTGCATCATCTACCATTAATTCGGCAAGTTCAAAAAAGTCGGCAACGCGACCAGCTTTTTCGAGTTCCGGATTAAATTCGTTTGCTGTTCCTGTTACTTTTACATCTTTCCAAAATTCAGCTCTCAGCTCACGAATCATCGTTTTAGCTTTTGTTAAACCAGCTTCATTACGAGCCATTCCACAATATTCCCACATTATTTTTCCGAGATGTTTGTGAAAATGATCTACTGATTTCGTTCCTTTTATTCCTAATAATTTAGTGATAATATCGTTCGCACTTTTTTCTGCTTCCGCAAAAGCAGGATGATCGGTAGGAATTGCTTTTGTGCCAATTTCTTTGGAAAGATATTCGCCAATAGTATAAGGAACTACAAAATAACCATCGGCTAAACCTTGCATTAATGCAGATGCACCTAAGCGATTAGCTCCGTGATCAGAAAAATTGCATTCGCCTAAAGCGTACAAGCCGTTAATGCTGGTCATTAAATTGTAATCAACCCACAAACCGCCCATTGTATAATGAACGGCAGGATAAATACGCATTGGCGTTTTGTAGGGATTTTCGCCTGTAATTTTATCGTACATCTCGAAAAGATTTCCGTAACGTGCACTTACTACATCGTGTCCTAAACGTTTTATAGCATCCGAAAAATCCAAGTAAACTGCTAATTTGGAAGTTCCAACACCAAAACCTTCATCGCAACGCTCTTTAGCAGCGCGAGAAGCAACATCTCTCGGAACTAAATTTCCAAAAGCCGGATATCTTCTTTCCAAATAATAATCTCTTTCTTCTTCCGGAATATCAGTTGGTTTACGTGTATCGTCTTTTTTCTTTGGCACCCAAATTCTTCCGTCATTACGTAAAGATTCAGACATCAAAGTCAATTTAGATTGATGATCTCCAGAAACAGGAATGCAAGTCGGATGAATTTGTGTGTAACACGGATTGGCGAAAAAAGCACCTTTTTTATATACTTTCCAAGCTGCTGTTGCATTCGATCCCATCGCGTTAGTGGAGAGATAAAATACGTTTCCGTAGCCACCTGTTGCTAAAATTACGGCATGTCCAAAATGACGTTCTAATTTTCCGGTGATTAAATCACGTGCAATGATTCCGCGAGCTTTTCCGTCAATAATAACGGGTTCTAACATTTCGTGACGGTTAAACATTTGCACTTGTTTTTTCCCAATTTGGCGACTTAAAGCACTGTAAGCGCCTAACAATAATTGTTGTCCGGTTTGTCCGCGTGCATAAAAAGTTCTTGAAACTTGAACTCCACCAAACGAACGATTGTCCAACATTCCGCCATATTCTCTTGCAAAAGGAACACCTTGTGCAACACATTGATCAATAATATTCGCACTTACTTCCGCTAAACGATAAACGTTTGCTTCGCGCGAACGATAATCTCCACCTTTCACTGTATCGTAAAACAAACGATAGGTGCTGTCGCCATCATTCGCATAATTTTTTGCAGCATTAATTCCACCTTGTGCAGCAATACTGTGCGCTCTACGAGGAGAATCTTGAAAACAAAAAACTTTAACCGTATAACCCATTTCGGCTAAACTGGCTGCTGCTGAAGCTCCGGCAAGTCCGGAACCTACCACAATTATTTGTAGATGTCTTTTATTGGTGGGATTTACAAGTGCAACGTGCGACTTGTAATTCGTCCATTTTTCCGACATGGAACCTGCTGGAATTTTTGAATCTAATTTTGACATTTCTTTAACGAATTATGTTTGAAAAAATATTTTTTTAACCAACTATCCCAAAATAAAAAAGAATGGGAAACGAAATAAAACCGATTGTCATGATAAGCGCAAAACCGCTACCAATAGCACTTAACAAAGCTGTGTATTTTTTATTTTTTAATCCCAACGATTGAAATGCTGATTGCAAACCATGATTTAGATGCGCGCCCAACATAAGTACTCCGAGGCAATAAACACTCACGTATAAACCCGAGTGAAAAACAATAAGTAAGGTTTGGTAATACGTTTCGGTTGCATCTAAATTACCGATGCGATGCGGAATAAAAAAGTTGAAAAGATGTAAACTTAAAAAAATCAATACGATTAATCCGGTTACAATCATGTTGCGCGAAAACCAAGTGCTATTTACTGCATTGTTTTTAACCGCATATTTAATAGGACGCGCTTTTCGGTTTTGAAGCGTAATGGCAATTCCATAAATAATGTGGATAAAAAAAGTAGCGAACAAACCAATTTCAATAATCCGAATCAGTAAACTGCCAGTCATATCTTTTGTGTATAAATCAAAAGCTGCACCGTTATCGTGCCTGTAAAGCATTAAATTTCCGTAAAGATGCTCTATTAAAAAAGCACAAAGAAAAAGCCCGGTACAAGCCATTAAAATTTTTTTCCCTAAAGAAGTACCGAAAAATTGTAGAAACTTATTCATAGTATAGAAAGCTATATTTGATTTAAAATTTAATTGTTTCAGCTAATATTACGCAGTATTTTTATTTCTAATAATTAATTATCTAATTTTACAGACGTTCATTTTTTGAAAGTACAAATGTATAATTCAGTTTTAGTTCTATCAAGAAAAAAATTATTTAAAAAGCTTCTAAATTAGCAATCCTTTAAAACACTAAAGTCTTATGAAATATTTATCAATTCCCTCAACCCTATTTATCGAAAACAGAAAACGTTTTGCGAAACAATTAAAATCTAATTCCTTAGCGGTTTTTAATTCAAATGATATAATGCCCACGAATGCAGATGGTTCAATGGCTTTTATTCAAAATTCCGATTTATTTTACCTTTCGGGAATTGATCAAGAAGAAAGTATTTTACTTATTTATCCCGAAGCAAAAGATACTTCACAACGCGAAATATTATTTTTACGCGAAACCAATTCTACCATTGCTGTTTGGGAAGGACATAAATATACAAAAGAAGAAGCTACACAAACTTCGGGCATAAAAACGGTGTATTGGTTATCGCAATTTGAAACTGTTTTTGCTGCATTGATGGCGGAATGTGAACATGTTTATTTGAATTCCAATGAACATGCTCGTGCACATGTTGTAGTTGAAACGCGCGATGCTCGATTTATAAAAGAATGCAAAAATAAATTTCCTTTACACGAATACGAACGCGCTGCGCCAATTATGCAAGATTTGCGCGCTATAAAATCTGCGGAAGAAGTGAAGTTAATACAACAAGCATGTAACATTACCGAAAAAGGGTTTAGAAGATTATTGCCTTTCATAAAACCTGGTGTTTGGGAATATGAAATTGAGGCGGAATTAACACACGAATTTATTCGCAATCGTTCGCGCGGTTTTGCTTACGGACCAATCATAGCTTCGGGATTAAACGCTTGCGTGTTGCATTATGTAGATAATAATAAACAATGTAAAAGTGGCGAGGTTATTTTGATGGATGTGGCTGCTGAATATGCTAATTACGCTTCTGATATGACACGTGCAGTGCCGGTTAGCGGCAAATTTACGAAACGTCAAAAAGAAGTTTACAATTCCGTTTTGCATGTGATGCGTGGCGCAATGAAAATGTTGAAAGTTGGCAATAATATTACCGATTATCACAAAGCAGTTGGTGTTTTAATGGAAGAGCAATTGATAAAATTAGGGTTATTAAAAGCCGCTGATGTAAAAAAACAAAAACCGGAAAATCCTTTGTATAAAAAATATTGTATGCACGGAATTTCTCATTTTATGGGATTGGATGTACACGATATCGGCAACAAACACCGCAAGTTTGAAGCAGGAATGGTTTTTACTTGTGAACCCGGTTTTTATATTCCGGAAGAAAATTTGGGTATCCGTTTAGAAGATGATGTATTAATTACTGCAAAAGGTCCCGTTAATTTAATGGCAAATATTCCCATTGAAGCGGATGAAATTGAAGCGTTAATGGCAGCCAAAAAATAATTTTCAGAAGTGCAGTATCAGTTTACCGAATTTAAAAACGCACGCATTCGCTTTACCGATAAAGGAAAAGGCAGAGCGATTGTTTTGCTGCACGGTTTTCCACTTTCTTTAGATATTTGGAATGAATTTTCAGAAACACTTTCAAAAAAATTTCGTGTTATTTGCATTGATCTTCCCGGACACGGAGAAAGCGATTGCATTGGTTACGTTCACTCCATGGAATTGATGGCAGAATGTGTAAAAGCAATAATGAATGTATTGCATTTGCGAAAATATATTTTGGTAGGACATTCTATGGGAGGTTACGCCACAATGGCTTTTGCCGAATTATTTCCTGATAATATTAAAGGTATTTGTTTGTTTCATTCTTCCGCTTTAGCAGATTCTGAAAGTAAGAAAAAAGACCGCGAGCGTTCCATTCAATTAGTAAAAAAACATCCGAAACAATTTACCAATCAATTAGCAGAAAATTTATTTTTTGTGAAAAATCGCGCACGTTTTAAAAACGAAATTGCGCTGCTGAAAAAAAACTTTTCAAACACGTCACAACGAAGTATAATAGCCTGTTTATACGGAATGAAAGACAGAAAAAACAGAGAAATGATTTTGAAATTTGCCGCTTATCCCATTTTATTTATCATCGGAAAAAACGACACCATTATTCCAATGGAAATGATTTTGCCTCAAACCGAACTTCCTGAAAAAAAAGAAATTCTCCTTTTAGATAAAGTAGGACATGCCGGTTTTTACGAAGCGAAAAACGAAATTTTAGAGAGATTGATTGCTTTCTCAAAAAAATGTTTTTCAAATGGGTAAAATGCACGTACAAAAAATTAATTTTTCAATTAAAAATAAATAACTACAATAAAATGAATCAAATTATAGCACTTGGTGGCGGGGGTTTTGCAATGGAATCGGATAATAATTTATTATACTAAACCGCTAACAAGTTGCTGAATTAATCCAATCGAAATTGCACATAGATCGAATAATACTTTTTTCATTGTGCAAATCGCACAAGGCTGCTCCTAATTGATTATCGACCTCATCGAGTGAATTAAAGGTATAGTTG
>DATLTG010000286.1:0-2984 GCA_035533735.1 Bacteroidia bacterium | reverse complement strand
GATTCATATTTATTAAGAGGTACAATTACCGGACGAACAACTACCGGAAATACTTTTTCGGCAAGTATTTTAAATCCACTACAATTGGTAAATGCATGCAATTATATCGAAAGTGGAACAGTACAAATGACACCAACCAATCTTTCGATGCGCAGCATTGATTACGGAAACGGAACCTGCGACAAAAACGCTACTGTTACTATTAACGGAGTTAATTACACGATTTCTTTTTAACTTATAGTGTTCGAAAAAATAGTTCTAAAACCTTTATTTTTAAGTAAAAGCAAACTTTCCAACTATCGTTATTTAACTGTTGTCGCCTTTCTATTAATTATTTTTTCTATTTTCTCTTACATTATAGGTAATAAAGTTTCCTTAGATGGAGATTTTAATGTTTTTTGGCAAGCCGGTAAAAATTATTTAAACGGAGTTTCTTTGTACAGCCAAATTGGCGGAGCCGAACGATTTATTTATCCGCCTTTTGCAGCCATGAGCTTTCAGTTTTTTGCTTTATTTAGTTTGCATCAAGCAGCAGCAATTTTTTGTTTTTTCAATTTTTTGTTTTGGATAATGATTATTTATTACACGCAACATCTACTCCTATTTTACAAGCTGAACCCAAAACAAATTAACTATGCATTATTAATTGCATTTATTTTATCGCTTCGGTATTTTTTATATCACATCAAATTTATACAAATGAATGAAATTGTATTATTGATGAGCCTTGCAGGGATTTATCATTTTTTACATCACAAAATAAATACCGCTATTATACTTTTGGTAATTGCCACTTTTATAAAAATAATTCCGCTTTTTATTTTACTGTTGATACTTAGCAAATGCAATTACAAAAAATATTTTTTGACATTTTTTTGTGTGATAATCTGTATCGTTTTACCTGTTTTGATGCGTGGAAAAACACAAGGCTTTGTGGATATTCACGAATATTACATTACTTTTTTAGCTCCGTTTCAGCACGGACGAGTAGAACCCAAATTGCAAAATTATGGATTAGAAGCTGCACTGTACAAACTATTTTCTTATACTGATAATGGCAACAAATACAACTATATTATAACTATTCTTTCGCCCGAAACAATTAATCTAATTTATAAAATTATAATCGGATTTTTATTGGTAGCATTTGCCATAATTGTGTTTCCGTTTAAAACTAAAAAACAAATTATTACGTTGCACGAAATTTGTTTTGTATTATTATTTACCCATTTGCTTTCGGGCATTACTTGGGAATACCATTTAGTTACCTTGTTTTTTGTAATTGCAGTTTTAACAATGGATTATTTTAATGCTCCTAAAAAATACCGGTTGCTTTATTATATTCTCGGAATTATTTTGTTGTTTAATTCCATTATCGGAACAAGCACTATTGGAACATATTTATATTACAAAAGCTGCGGCTTTAGCTTATTAACGTGGCTTTTATTGGTATTGGCAATATATTCATTTGGAAAATATTTTTATAATAGATGGCTATGTTCAAAAAAATTACAAGCTTAAAAAGATTCGTTCTTCCTTTTTACGCGATATTCGTAATTAGTCAATAGAATATTTTTAATTATTTTATTTGCACAGATTCCGAATCAAGTACTCCAAAGGAGTCCTTCGCTTTGTTCCTTTCTTCATCACCTAATTACCAAAATAATTGTCAATTCATCATGACTTTGTTGCATGGATATTTTAATGTGGTATTTATCCTTTTTTTCCTGAACTTTATTTTTGTTAAGCAGCTTTTCTACATTTTATTATACGATTTATAGCGTTTTACTAAATTGATTTTTTCGAAAAAAAATCCTGCCAAATTAAAAAGGCAGGATTTTTCAAAAAACGTTATCGTTTATATAATTTTAATGCTTTTGTTTTACAATAACAACAAGGTATTTAGAAGCACTCCAAAAAGATTTATAATCTAAAATTTTCAACGTATCCACTTTATCGTTTCCAGAAATTTTATAAGAACCTGAAGGATGAATAGTAACTACTTGTTCAATTTTAGCATACATTGGGATATCAGTATTTTTGGTAATATCAATTTTGGTAAAATAATTTTTATTGAAATCAGATTTCAACGTTTCAGTTCCACCAATACCAATTATGCCACCCGATTTTACAATAATGCCTTGTTTTTTCAATTCTTTTGCTGTTCCAAAAGCGTAATAAGCAGTATTAATTTCCGCTTTTTGAGTTTGAATTTCAGTAACACTATCGGTAAATTGTTTCATCAAATCGGTTAAAGAGGTATTCGCTTTTGTTAATTGATCTTTCAATGAATTTATTTCGTCATCTTTTTCAGCCAATTGCTTTGTCAAATGATCTATCATTTCTTCCAATTGTGCATTTTTACCAGTTTCGCCTTTTAATTTTTTGCGGAGATAATAAATTTCACGTTTGTTTTTTATCATCAATTCGTTGATGGCTTTTATTTCATCAACAATCTCATCTTGCTTGCTTTTAGCCGTTTCTCCGTTCTGAGAATTAAGCGTTACAATTTTTTCTTTTTCTTTTATTTGATCCAAATTATCTTCAATTACATTAAATGAATTTACAAACGCTTTGTTAATCGAATCTTGTTGATTGGCTTCGCTTTGTAAAGTTCTGTTCACAGTATTCAAACTGTCCACCACTGGATTGGTGCCATCATTTCCACTTTTACAAGAGTGTAAAAAGGGCATTGCTAATAAAGCAATTATTGCTATTTTTTTCATGTTAGTTTTTTGGATTTTTAAATTTAATGGGCAAATGTAATAAAATAACTGATGCAAAATTAGGCTAAAACTATGATTATATATAAGATATCAGCCAATTCTTTTCTGAACAATATCTTCAATCGTTTCGAATAAAATATGTGGAGCATTTGTCCGCCAATCTAAGTGATTTAATGTGCCACCGGAAACCAAATAATAATCAATATTCTCGCGCTGAAACTCTTTAATCACATGTGCTCTGAAATTTACTAAAGCAAT